>JAHJOS010000587.1 GCA_018820005.1 Alphaproteobacteria bacterium
CAGGCAAACAGCAGGCTTGCACCCAGCCAAAACAGCGCAAGTCCGGCTGTTGCCTGGTTCTCCAGCGCCACCACGGCCCAGCCCGTCCCATCGACATCCACCGGCGTCGCCACCGCCCGGTACACCTGCCCATCGGGCGCAATAACTGTGCCCGACCCACGCGTACCACCCAGCGCCGCAGCCGTCAGATCGCTGCCAGAAACCAGCAAATCCGGGCTGTTTCCTGCGACCACCCCCGTCGGCCCAACCAGCAGGACGGCCCCGTCTGTACCCAGGCCACCACGGCGCTCGAGCACCGTGCCAACCCCCGCCTGCGGCAGTGCAATTGCAAGCACGCCAACAACCCCCGCCGGCCCATAGACCGGCGCCGCGAGGAAACCCTCAGCCGCACCAGCGGCAGGCCCATAGGCAGAAAAGTCAGCAATTACAACCGTTTCGGCGGGGCTCGTGAGCGCTGTGCGAAGCAATCCACCCAACACACTATCCGCCCAGGGTCCCTCCCCCGCCCGGAAATCAGTCCCAAAATCAGCCCGCTTGTCGACCGAATAGACTTCAGTCAGACCAGCGTCGAACAGCATCAGATCGCTATAGCCACGCGCAAGCCTCTCGGCCCGCAAACCAGCGTGCCAGCGCGCATGCGCCGCGTCATAATCCGGCAAACCATCTGCACTATCAAGCAGATAGCGCTCATCAGCAGCATTGGGGTTCTGTGTAATATAGGCGTCCTGCAGCAGAGAAACCGCATCGCCCTTCGCCCCCAGCGCGCCGATAGATCGCGAAAAATCCCCAATCGCGTCGGCCAGTTCGGCCCGCCCGGCTGTCAGCCGCAGGTCCAGCGCCACATCCCCGAGATAGGCCGCGATATCAGCCGCCGCCGCATCCGCCGCGCCACCCAGCCGCTCGGCACTCTGAGCCTCGACCATCCGGTCGGCAGCGGCATAGCCGATCAGCCCCATCACGGTGGCGCTGACAAGGGCAACGCCGACAACCATGGCCGGCAATTTGAACGATAGCTTGAGATGACGCACGGCTACACTTCCCCAACGGCTGGCGGCCGACGCCGCCGCATTCTCTGCGATCAACCACGTCCCACAACACCGGGGCCCGGCAGCGCAGATGCCTTGCACAGCATGGCCCGCGTGGCTTTAAGCCCAGGTTAAGTACAATTGCGGCAACGACAAATAAAAAGGGACGCCATTGCTGGCGCCCCATTTCTCGGTCAGCAGTGCGGTAGCCGGATCGCCTAGAACTCGTTCCAGTCTGCAGAAATCGCCGCATTACCCTGGCTCAGATATTGCGCCGCAGCCTTGCGTACGACCGGCTGGGTTGGCCGCTTGGCCGTCCGGACAGGCGCTGCTGCCGTCGCGCTTGAAGCCGTCGTGAACACGGCAACGATCTGATCGAGCTCGCCGGTCTGACCTTCGGTCTGTTCGATAGCTGCGTTGGTCTGTTCCACCAATGCGGCGTTGTGCTGGGTCATCTCATCCATCTGGCGAACCGCGACGTTGACCTCCTCGATGGCTGAAGCCTGCTCGCGGCTCTCGCGGGCAATCCCTTCCATCAACTGGTTATTCTCACGCGCCGCGACCAGCATCTTGCTCAAGCGGGCTGCAGCGTCGGATACCAGACGCGACCCCATGCTGACTTCGCCAGCCGACTGTTCAATCAGCACCTTGACGTCAGCCGATGCCGATGCCGCCGACTGGGCCAGGCGCCGCACTTCCACGGCCACCACAGCAAAGCCCTTGCCGGCATCGCCGGCCCGCGCCGCTTCCACCGAAGCGTTGAGCGCCAGCAAATTGGTCTGGAAGGCGATATCGTCGATCATGCCGATGATATTGGAGATCTTGCCCGAGCTGACCTCGATGGCCGCCATGGCTTCATTGGCCTTCTGCATGACCTGGCCACTTTCCTCGGCGGTCCGCGTCACCTCGCTGGCATTGACGCTGGCGTCACGGGCCCGCTCGGAGTTCTGCAACACTGTCCCTGCCAATTGCTCCATGGTCGCGGACGTTTCTTCGATGGTCGCGGCCTGCTTGGTTGTGCGCTCGCTCAGATCATTGGCGCCGGCCAGAATTTCCCCGGTCGCCGTGCGCAGCGTCAGCGAGGTTGTCTTGAGACGTTCCACAACATTGGTGAGGCGATCGGCAACTGCGTTGGTATCGGCCTGCAGGTCGGCAAAGGCGCCCTCGTAATGGCCCTCGACGCGCTCGGTCAGATCGGTATTGGCCAGCGCCTTGAGCACACGACCGGTCTCGGTCAGCCCGCTCTCGACGGTTCCCACCAGACTGTTGACACTGCCGGCCAGACCATTGAGCTCGGGATCAGGGAACTCGGCCTCAACACGCTTGGTGAAGTCGCCGGCAATCGCCGCATCGACCACGGCTCCGAATGCACCCTGCAGTTCGGTCATCATGGTGCGGCGTTGCTGTTCGTCAGCGATGATGCGGGCGGCTTCGGCCTCGGTCATCTGGCTGACCTTGAGCCCCTGTTCACGGAACACCGCCACGGCGCGGACCATATTGCCGATCTCATCAGCGCGGTTCTCACCCTCCAGCACGATGTCAAATTCACCTTTTGCCAGCCGTTGCATATTGCCCGTGAGCTGGGCTACCGGCCGGCTGATGGAGCGGGCAATTAGGCCACCAAGCACCAGAACAACGGCCATCACCCCCAGCGTGATCACCGCGCTGGTTAGCGCAGCCTGCCAGAAGATGGCTTCCACATTGGTCAGCAGCACACCCGATGCGATGGTCCATTTCCACGGCGCGAATGCCTGCGCATAGGTTACCTTGTCCTTGGACAGGCCATCCTTGTCCTTGAATGCATAAGTGACAAAATAGCTGCCTGCCGCCTTGGCTCCATCGATCATCTCTTCCATGTACCGCTTGCCGGTGGCATCGGTGGTATCGCGCCGGTTGGAGCCCTCTTTTTCGGGCTGATAGCCGTGCATGATATTGGTGTAGTCAAAGTTGTCGATGAACAGGTAGCCGCCATCGCCATACTGCATGTGGCGCAGCGCGTCGGTTGCTGCTGCCTGCGCCTGCTCGGTCGTCATCGAACCGGCCTCTGCAAGGTCGTAGAAATTCTGGACGATCGAGACGCCGGACTGCACGACGCTCTGCAATTCAGTGCGCTTGAAGTCTCCCAGGTTCTCGCGCAGCGCGGTCAGCTGATAAGCAACCACGCCGGAAAAGCCGAGAGCAAAGACAATTAGAAGGCTGTAGAGACGGCGAGCGATACTACCAGTGAAAAGACGCAGCAATTCCTGAACTCCAGGGCATGTCAAAGCCTGCGATTTGGCCGCGCAAGAGCGAGAAGCACTTGCACATGAACACGAGCGCAAACAATGGAGACTATAATGGGCCGGTGCAGAATGGAGGCTTTGCTCATTCAGCACCAATTCGACGCAACCAATCTGTAATTGCGTCAGTGGAATTTATATTCCATCCAGGGTTAATGCGCGGTGAAGACTCGTTCTGACCAGGCGACGTGCCAAGGGCGCCCGAAGGCGCCCTTATGTGAAACAGAAACAATCCTGCCAAAATCTTGGAAAGGCAAAGGCTCAGAACTCTTCCCAGTCTTCGGCCAGCGCCGCATTGCCGGCACTCAGAAAGCGCCGCGCGGAACTCCCTGGTTCTACAGGGCGAGCCGGGGTTGCTGACGATCGAGCCCCAGGGAGCCTCGACGTTTGCGCGCCACTTCCCGACAGTGTGAACACGTCCACTACCCGGTCGAGTTCACTCGCTTGCGCCTCAGTCTGTTCAATGGCGGCATTGGTTTGTTCAACTAGCGCGGCATTGTGCTGGGTCATCTCGTCAAGTGTTCGAACAGCGACCGTGACTTCGTCGATAGCCAGCGCCTGGCTGCGGCTTGCCTTGGCAATTTTCTGCATCAAGTCAGCATTGTCATTGATGGCTTCAAGCATGCTGTTGAGCTGATCGGACGCGCTGGACACCAGCCTGGTCCCACCCTGCACTTCGTTTGCAGACTGTTCGATCAGCGTCTTCACATCCGCTGACGCGCTGGCAGCAGACTGCGCCAACCGCCGCACTTCCACCGCCACAACCGCAAAACCTGCACCAGCGTCGCCGGCCCGCGCCGCCTCGACAGACGCATTGAGCGCCAGCAGATTGGTCTGGAACGCAATGTCATCGATCAAACCGATGATATTGGAGATCTTGGCCGAGCTGGCTGTTATGCGCTCCATCGCGGCATTGGCCTCCGCCATGGTCACACCGCTTTGCGCAGCGTCGCCTGAAACAACATGGGCCTTGCTGCTGGCAGCCTCCGCCATCTCGGCATTCCCTGCTACGGTTGACGCCAATTGTTCCATGGTGGCCGAAGTCTCTTCAATCGTCGCCGCCTGCTTGGTCGTGCGTTCGGAGAGATCGTTGATACCCGACAGGATCTCCCCTGTTGCCTGCTTGAGAGAGCCCGAAATCTGCTTGGCGTTGGTCACCACTTCGCTCAACTTGTCGGTAACGGCATTAGTATCATGCTGCAGCCGCGCGAACGCACCGTTATAGTCGCCCAGCATCCGCTGGGTAAGATCTGTGTTGGCCAGTGCACCCAGCACAAGGCCGGTATCACCGATCCCACGGTCCACTGTCTCGACCAGCGTGTTCACACTTCCGGCCAGAGAATTGAGTTCCTCATCGGGGAACTTGGCATGGACCCGTTTGGAAAAATCGCCGGAAATCGCAGCATCTACCACCTCGCCAAAGGCCGCCTGCAGGGTCATCATCATATCGGTCCGCTCGGCACGGCGCCGCAGCGATGCTGCCTTTTCCTCATCGGTCATCTGCAATAGCGCCAGACCGCGTTCGCGGAACACTTCCACTGCTCTGGCCATCTCACCGATCTCATTGCCCCTTCCGAGATAGTCAAGCCTGGTGTCGTAGTTGCCATCAGCCACCTGCTTCATCACCCGGGCAAGGCGCGGAATGGGCCGCATCATCATGCGTGAAACCAGATAACCAAGACCGCCCATGACCACCAGCACGCCGGCCCCGACGATCAGGAGCAGCATCAGAGTGTCCTGAATTGCGGCCTCGATGTCGGCGCGGTCGATCCCGACAAAGACGATCCCGACTGGCTTCCCGGCCTGGTCCATGATCGGCTGGTAGGCTGTGTAAAAGGGGCGCCCTACAATATTGGCCTCGCCGTAAAACACTTTGCCCGCCAACATGGAATCATAGACGGCACTTCCCTTGCCCAGCGCGGTGCCCACAATACGGGCGCCATCGGCGCCCTCGATCGTGGTGGTCATGCGGAAGAAGTCCTGTTCTTCCTCATTCCAGCCAAACAGGGTCGCCGCTTCGCCCGTGATGCGATGGATCGAATCCACCAGATCATTGTTGAGGAATTGCCGGGGCATTGACCAGGTGCTCACAGAAGTGATTTCGCCTTCAGGCGACCACTGCACTTCAGCACCAGGGAGGTTGCTCTCCAGGATGGTCGCCGCAGTCTTGAGGTTTTTGTCCTGCTGCACGATCGCAGCAGACCGCGAGGACGCGCTCAGATTTATGTAAAGCACAGCCGCAACCACCGAAACCGAAACAATAACGGCTGAGATCACGAGCGAGGCAATCATGGTTGTCAGCTTGATATTGCCAAAAAAGGCAACAATGCGGGCGAACATGGCATCTCTCCAAAATCAACAAGAGCGCTGACAAAAACAGCCCCCGAATTTCAAAAGGTAACAAGCCAGTATTAATTGAATATTGACCAAGGATTTTCGACATCATCTGCCAGTAGTCCTGGCGGCAAAGCGCCGCCTCAATAATCCACACAAGGTCACCCAGCGCGTTGCATTTGCATGGTTTTTTGGCGCGCATTTTCCGGCATTGGCCACCGATCAAATAAAAGGGCGCCCCAAACGGGGGCGCCCTTGTGTCGCTTTTGACCGCGCACCTTGAGCTAGAATTCAGTCCAGTCCGGATCAACTGCCGCATTGCCATGACTGCGATAGGCCTTGGCTGGCTGCGAAGGCTTGAGATGTCTGGCCCGTGCAACTGGAGCAGGATGCACCAGTCCGACGCGGCCCATGTCGGCGACTGCGAAGACGTCCACTATGCGATCGAGTTCGCTGGCTTGGGCCTCAGTCTGCTCAATGGCGGCGTTGATCTCCTCCACCAATGCAGCATTGTGTTGGGTCATCTCGTCCATGGTCCGCACCGCAATTGAAACCTGGTCGATTGCGTTTGCCTGTTCGCGACTGTCGTTGGCGATACCTGTCATCATCTCGCTCGACGAGCGCGACGCACCCAACACTGCCCCAAGTTTGCCGGCCGCTTCGCTCACCAATTGCGTGCCGCCCCACACTTCATTGGCGCTCTGCTCGATCAGTTGTTTGACTTCGCTCGACGCATTGGCGGCGGACTGGGCCAGACGGCGCACCTCAACGGCCACGACGGCAAAACCCTTGCCGGCGTCACCGGCCCGAGCCGCTTCAACCGAAGCGTTCAGCGCCAGCAAATTGGTCTGGAAGGCGATGTCGTCAATCAGGCCGATGATATTGGAAATCTTGCTGGAGGACTCGGTGATCCGGTTCATTGCGTCGGTCGCCTGGCTCATGACCTGTCCACCATCTTCGGCGGCACGCATGACCGTCGTGGCAACGCCGCTCGCCTTGCCCGCCATGTCTGCATTGCGCAGCACTGTGCGGGCCAGCTCCTCCATGGCAGCCGAGGTTTCCTCAATGGTTGCTGCCTGACGGGTCGTACGTTCTGACAGGTCGTTGGCGCCACTTAGAATCTCACCTGTTGCCGTCTTGAGCGTGCTGGATGTCTCACGCAACTGCCCGACAACATCTGCCAGTTTCTCGGCAACGGCATTGACGTCGTGCTGCAGCGTTGCGAAGGCTCCTTCGTATTCGCCCTCCATTCGCTGCCGCAGATCGGTGTTGGCCAAGGCATCGAGAACCGCACCAATGCCCTTGACGCCGCGGTTGAAGGTACCAACCAGCGCGTTGACGCTTCTGGCCAGGCCGTTGAGTTCAGGGTCCGGGAAGGTCACATCGACCTGATGGGTAAAATCGCCTGCAACCGCCGCATCGACAACCTGCCCGAACGCGGATTGCAATTCGGTCATCATCTGCTGGCGGCTTTCTTGGTCCGCAATGATGCGGGCAGCCTCGGCCTCGGTCATCTGGCTGACCCGCTGGCCATTGATGCGGAAAACCTCGACAGCCCGCGCCATGGCGCCCAATTCATTGCCCCGCCCCAGATAGGGAACCTCGGTGTCAAAGGCGCCGTGCGCAATGGCATCCATAGCCTGGGCGATCCGCGGAATGGGACGCGTCAGGGCGCGCGTCGCGACAAGACTGATCGCCCCCAGCGCGAGCAGCAACACCAGCCCCATCAGCGCCATGCCGGGAATTGCGCTGTCAGCCGCACTCTCTGCGATGGCAGCATCGCTGCCGACAAAAAATGCGCCGATCAACTCCCCCTTCAGATTGGTCATCGGCTGGAATGCGCCAAAATAGCGCGTCCCCTGCATCAGGACCGTTCCGAAATAGGGGAGCCCGCCGGTGAGCGCGACATGCTCAGGCGAGCCTGGATCAAGCGAAAAATCGATG
>JAHJOS010000588.1 GCA_018820005.1 Alphaproteobacteria bacterium
GATCTTGAACTGGCCTTCGCTGCGCACCGTCGCCAGCGTCAGGGCGCTCGGCGCAACCTCTGGCAACGGCGTCACCACAAAATGGGCCCGACCATCCGCCGTGCCGAATTCGGGCGTGTGCATCACCCGGTTCTTGATGTGGAATTCTCTCTTGGCCACATCGATATCGGCCAGTTCTTCCAGCCCCGGCACAATCGCCGCAATGGCGTCACGCACCTTGGCATGGGCGCTGAACGTCTTGAACGCGATGGGCGAACTCGGCATCAGCCGCTGCCCCAGCTCGCCCAGGATCCAGCTTTCCGGCCGCACATTGTCCAGCCGCACAATGCCGCCGTCGCTCAGCCGCACATAGTTGAACATTGATTCCTGGGTGGTGGGTTCCCACTCCTCGTCGCGCGCCGTCACCGGCAGCACCAGTACCTCGCCATCCCCTAGCCCATGCACATGGCCCCTGTTGAGTGTGGTGGTCAAAAACAGCTTGAAGCCTATCGCCCCCATCGCCCGACTGGCAAAGGCGCTGTCAGGCGTCGCGCCCCAGAGATTGCCGCCCATGATGACGGCGCTATCGATCGCCCCAGCTTCCGCAGCCTTGAGACACGCCATGGTGTCCATGCCCTTGGGCTCGGGAAAAGTCACCCCGAACGCCGCTTCCATCTTGGCCAGCACATCCTTGGCCAACACCGGCTTGACCCCGATAGTGCCGATCCCCTGCACATTGGAATGTCCGCGCAGCGGCAACAGCCCGGCAAAGCGCTTGCCCACCATGCCGCGCAGCACCGCCAGATTGGCGATCGCCTCGACATTGGCCACCCCATGGATATGGTGCGTCATGCCCATGCCCCAGGCAAAGACCGCATGCTTGGCCCGGCCATATTGGCGCGCCAGATGGGTGATCGCTTCCTGACTCACGCCGCAGGCCGCGACAATTGTCTCCCACCCCAACCCATCGAGGTCCGCCCGGAAATCCGCAAATCCGCTGGCATGGTCAGCAATGAACGCCCTGTCCTCCAGTCCGAGCTCCAGCACCGCCTTGGCGATGCCCTTGAGCAGGGCAATGTCGCTGCCGATGCGCGGCTGGCAATAGTCCGAGGCGATCTCGCTGCCGCCCTTGAGCATGGAGCTCGGCGATTTGGGCACAGCAAACTTGACCAGCCCGGGCTCCTTGGCCGGATTGATCACGATCACCTGCCCGCCACGCTCACGGCAGTTCTTCAGCATGTGAATAAAACGCGGATGGTTCGACGAGGGATTGGCCCCGATCACAAAGATCAGGTCGGCGCCGGTCAGGTCTTCCAGCTCGACGCTCGACGTCCCCTTGCCAATGGTCGTGGCCAGCCCTTCGCTCGTCGCCTGATGACAGTAATACGAGCAGTTGTTCACATTATTGGTGCCATAGGCGCGGGCGAGCAGCTGGAACAAAAAGCCCGCCTCGTTGGACGAACGGCCCGATGAATAGAAAAAACTCCGCTGCGGATCGGTCGCCCCAAGCTTGGCGCTCGCATGGGCCAGCGCGAAATCCCAGTCGACCGGGGTGAAACGCTGCGCGCCCTTGGCCTTGAACAACGGCGTATTGAGCCGCCCCAGCTGTTCCATTTCCCGGCCCGTCAGCGCCTGGAAATCTTCCAGCTCATGCTCAAAAATAGCCGTGGGAATGGCCCGCTGCGTATCGCTCGATTGCGCCTGCACGCTCTTGTTGCACACCGACGGGAACTCATTGAGTTCATTGGTCATGCCGCCACGCTGCCCGCCCATGCCATAGGCACAGGCCTTGCAGGCATTCTTGGACGTCAGCGCCTTTGCGGCCTTGCCCACCCCCATGCGGCCAATGGTGGCCAGGGTATAGAGAACCTTCTTGGGTCCGCCGCCCACGATCTGACTGCTATCGGCCAAGACTGCGCTCCTCATGCGTTTTCCCATTCTTGCGACCGCCATGCCGACAAGCAAGCCATAATCGCCGCCTTGCACCTTTGGTGTCCGGATATGTCCGCCATTGGTCCGGTGTCGGCCTTGTTGCCATTTGAAATCCGGGAAATACTCATGCTACAAACGCCACAGGCTGGAACATAAAATGTCCGATACCGCACTTCTCGTCATTGATGCCCAGGAATCCTTTCGCCAGCGCCAAAACTGGCATGAGATCGACTCGCCGGGCTATCTTGCCCGCCAGCAGGCGCTGATCGATGGCGCAAGGGCTGGGGGCCACGCCATCGTCCGCGTGCTGCATAGCGAACCCGAGGGCATCTTCTCGCTGGCCTCCGGCTTCGTTCGCCCGATGGCTGAGCTGGTCTACGAGCCCGATTTCGCTGTCATCAAGACCCGGCACTCTGCCCTCGTGGGCACCGATCTACCGATCTGGCTCACTGAAAACGGCATTCGTCGCCTTATCATCTCGGGCATTCGCACCGAGCAGTGCTGCGAAACCACCACCCGCCATGCCTCCGATCTGGGCTGGAGTGTCGATTTCGTCACCGAGGCCACTCACACCATGCCGCTGACCGACGCCACCGGCCACACCTGGACTGTCGACGAGATCAAGGCCCGCACCGCCGCCGTGCTGGATGGCCGCTTTGCCCGCGTCACCACCATCGAGGGCGCCCTCGCCGGCCCACGGCGCGCCGCCGCATGACCGGAGCCCGGCGCATCCCCACTTTCGTCGTGCTGCCGGCCCATGCGCTCCTGCTCGATGTGGCCGGCCCCATGGAGGTGCTGCGCAAGGCCAATCAGTTCCAGTCGGCAGTGGCGTTTGACGTCACCTACGTCAGCCCGCTGGCTGATGTCACCAGTTCCATCGGTCTCACCCTCACCGGCCTCGCCCCGCTCCCCGACCATCTGCCGGCCGGGGCGCTGGTCATCATCAGCGGCGATACCGACGAGGTCATGCAGACCAGCAATATCGGCGAGATCGAACCGACAGGGGCTGGCAGCGACGCCATCGTCGCCTGGCTCAGCCGCCTTGCGGGCGCCGATGTGCAACTGGTCTGCATCTGCAGCGGTGCCATGCTGGCGGCGCGGGCCGGCCTGCTCGACGGTCGCGCCTGCACCACCCATTTCGCCGATTGCGCCCGTCTCGCCCAGCTGGCGCCCAAGGCCCAGGTGCTCGATGACCGCCTCTTCGTGGAAGACGGCAATTGCCTCACCAGCGCCGGCATTACTGCCGGCATCGACCTGATGCTGTATCTGGTGGGGCGGCTCACCAGCCCGCAGACCGCAGCGCAAATTGCCCGCCATCTGGTGGTCTATATACGCCGCGATGGCC
>JAHJOS010000589.1 GCA_018820005.1 Alphaproteobacteria bacterium
GTGCCGGCGGCGCCATGGAAGTGCAGGCTGACGGTCATGGCGCGGACTCCTCGATTTTTTTGCTCTGTTGTGTCGGAGTTAGCCCCCTAACTTCGTCCTTGTCGAGGCAGCCAGTGGATCGAAGTGTCCATTGGCGCAAGCAGAGGAGAGACCAAATGAGCTATGTTGACGGCTTCGTTGCCGCAGTGCCCAAGAGCAAGAAGGCAGAATACATCGCCTTTGCCGAGACGATGGCAAAGCTGATCCTGTCCTGGGGTGCCACAAGGGTGGTGGAAAACTGGGGCGATGACGTGCAACCGGGCAAGGTGACCGATTTTTATCGCGCCGTGGCAGCGCAAGAGGACGAGGTTATCGTCTTCTCCTGGGTGGAATATCCGGACAAGGCCACGCGGGAAAAGGTGCAGAAGCTGATGATGAGCGACACCACCATGGCGGGCATGGGTATGCCGTTCGACGGCAAGCGCCTGATCTACGGCGGCTTCAGCACTATGATTTCGGCACGCTAGGGGCGGGCGCAGGACACATTGCCCTGCCCCGCCTACTTGGGTGCGCGCTTGGCCAGGATGCGCTGCAGCGTGCGGCGATGCATGTTGAGGCGCCGCGCGGTCTCCGAGACATTGCGATCGCACAGTTCGTAGACGCGCTGGATATGTTCCCAGCGCACGCGATCGGCCGACATCGGGTTTTCCGGCGGCTCGGGCTTGTCTTCGCCGGTCGCGAGCAGGGCGTTGATGACATCGTCAGCGTCGGCGGGCTTGCTCAGATAATCGACCGCGCCGAGCTTAACGGCGGTAACGGCGGTGGCGATGTTGCCGTAGCCGGTCAATACGACCGCTCGGGCCTCGGGCCGCCTGGTATGGAGAGCCGAGACCACCTCGAGGCCATTGCCATCTTCAAGCCGCAGGTCCACGACCGCATAGGCAGGTGGCTGGGCCGCAACGGCGGCAAGACCTTCGGCGACCGTTCCGGCGATCGTGACGGAAAAGCCACGCCGGGTCATTGCCCGTTCGAGGCGCTGCAAAAAGGCCATGTCATCGTCAACCAGCAACAGGCTGGGATCGGTGGCCAGGAGATCTTCAATCGTGCTCATGGCTTTCCCATAAGGGTTTGCTGCTTGTACGTCAAAGCTGACAGTTTGGATCTAGGTTTCAATCGCCGAGCGTGGCCAGACGATGCGCACCTGGGCATGCCCCTCGGGCGCGATATTGTGGAAGGCCAGGCGCGCACCCGTTCGCTCCAGCAAAGTCTTGGCGATGAAAACGCCCAGACCCAAGCCGCCGGGGTTGCTGGCATCAGGCCCCTGAGGGTCACGCGGGCGGCTGGTGAGATAGGGCTCGCCCAGCCGGGCTATCAACTCAGGCGCAAAGCCGGGACCGTCATCGGTGATGGACACGGAAATGGAGTCACGGTCCCACGCCGAATCGATCCGCACCGTCTGGCGGGCAAAATCGGCGGCATTCTCGATCAGATTGCCCAACCCATAGAGTAGGCCCACGCTGCGCACGAAGACCGGCGGATCGCCGGCGGCACGCTCGGAATAAAACAGGATGGCCTTGCCATGCCCCTCATGGGGACGGGCAACCTCGGACAGCAAATCGGTCAGCGGCACAGAGGCAAAGGGATCATCGCTCTCATTGCCCAGGTTGCGCAGTTTGGCCAGGATGGCGCGGCAGCGGGCTGCCTGTGCGATGATCAATTCAACGTCGGACGCCAGATCGCTGCCTGGCGGAACATCGGCCCGCATTTCCTTGGCCGCCAGGGCGATGGTGGAGAGGGGCGTTCCCAGCTCATGGGCGGCCGCTGCAGCCAGGCCATCAAGCGCTGAGAGTTGCTCCTTGTGCGAGAGCGCCAGTTCGGTGGCGGCCAAGGCATCGCCAATCTGGCGGGCATCATGGGCGACGCGGTTGGTGTAGGCAGAGACAAAGACCACGCCGCAGATGATCGAGACCCAGATACCGATGACGTAGATGCGGTTAAAGACAATCGCCTCATCGGGGTCCCAGGGGAGCGGCAGGTGCCACACCGAGAGCACCGAGGCGATGACTGCTGCGAGGAAGGCGATGGCGAAGGTGACCCGCTGCGGCAAGGTCGTGGCCGAGACCGAGACCGGCGCCAGCAGCAGGAGGGAAAACGGGTTCTGCAAGCCGCCCGTCAGCGCCAGAAGGCACCCCAGCTGACACAGGTCAAAAACGATCTGGCCGGCCGCGAACCACGAATTGGGCCGATATGCCGCACCGAAGTGCAAGACAAGCCACAAATTGACGCCAGCCGAGACGCCAATCAACGCAAGACATTCGACCAGCGGCAGCGGAAAGCCGAGACCAAAGGCGACGAAAAGCACCCCGATCGCCTGCCCGCCAACGGCCAGCCAGCGCAGCAGCACCAGCGTCTGCAGACGCAGGGGTCTCCAGGTGGAAGGCAAAGGCAGCCCATCTGCGTGAATCATGCTCATGAAACGGTCCGAACAGGGCGCAAAGCTGCAGCGCTATAAGTACACAAAGGCATCATTTCAAGGACCGATAATTTACGGGCACATGCTTGATCCTACCCCGGGGTGGGCCACTTTAAGGTCATCGTGACTGGGAGAATGCAACCGAAATGAACACAGCAATCATCAAACCACAATGGTCCCCGTTGACCATCGCGCTCATGGTTATGGGCTTTATCGTCTTCTGGCCCCTTGGCCTGGCCGTACTTGGCTACATCCTTTGGGGTGAGAAGTTTGGCGGCTCGCCGGAAAAGGCGCAGGCCTATTTCAACAAGGGCCGCGCCTGGTGCACATCCAACAAGGGGCACCGCCACGGCTGGAACAATCATCGCTACGGCATGAGTTCGAGCGGCAATGCCGCCTTTGACGAATACCGCAGCGAACAGCTCAAGCGCCTCGAAGAAGAGCGCGCACGGCTCGACGCCGAGATCGAGGACTTCCACGAGTACATGGCCAATCTGAACAAGGCCAAGGATCGCGAAGAATTCGATCGCTTCATGAATGATCGCCGCGGTTCGCGCCAGGGCTACACCGAGCCCAGCAAGGACAATGGCGACCAGAACAACAATGGCTGGGGCAACAACAACAACCAGGCCTGAGCCAGCTGCCTCCTGAAGCCGGTCGTTCGATCGACTGAACTGGCGCCCCTCGCGGGGCGCCTTTTTTTGTGGCAAC
>JAHJOS010000590.1 GCA_018820005.1 Alphaproteobacteria bacterium
CGCCATGCGCCGCATAGTCTTCGCTGCCGTCCTTTTTGCCTTTGCCGCCCTCGTCACCCCTGCCTTTGCCCAGAGCGAAGAAGATGTGCTGGCCCAGATCGAGGCACTGCACGGCAAGTCCGATGCCTTTGGTGAGGCCTTTGGCCTGCTCCAGGATGCGTTCCTGTTCGGCGATCCCCAGACGCTGGCCGATCTGGCTGTCTATCCGCTGACCGTGCAGGCCAATGGCGAGGTCTATGATATCGCCTCGGCCCAGGACCTCATCGACAACGCCCAGAGCCTCATCACCCCCGAAACGGCGGAAGCCCTCTCCAGCCAGGATTTTGCCGATCTGATCGTCACCAGTGACGGCGTCGGCTTTGCCAATGGCGCGCTCTGGATGAGCCTGGTCTGTGTCGATGACAGCTGCAGCGACAGCTATTGGGGCATTATCGCCATCAACAACTAGGGCTGCGGCCGGCAGATCGAGCGACGCGCAGACTGGTTCGATCCAAATAATTGAAAATTGATCTTGTTGGCGAGGACTCGCTTAAGGCTCCTGCATCACACTGCCTGCGGAGGACGATTCCGCACGCATGTTTGGCCTTGATCGCAACATTGATCTGCTCGAAAAACTCGCGATCTCAAGCGAGGCGGCGCGGGTTCGCGGCAATTATGCCGAGGGCGCCCGGCTGGCCCGCGAGGCGGCCGACCTTGCCCAGCAAGAGGGCAACAGCCCGGTCCGGGCCGCGATGCTGCGCCTGCTGGCCAACCAGCTGCTGCGCATCGGCGATATCGAACACGCGGTAACAGCGGCTGGCGAGGCCGCCGATATCGAGGTCGCCGGCGGCAATGCCGTTGGTCGCGCCCAGAGCCTGACCATTCAGGCCATGGGCTATCTCGATCTTGGCCTGGCCGAAGAAGCGCTGCAGGCCCTCGCCATCAGTCTGGAAATCGCCCAGAGCCTGCGCGACCCCGAACTGCTGTTCTGGAGCTACAACCGCATCGGCAATGCCAAGTCCCACCTCGGCAAATTCTCCGAATCCCGCGATTTTCTGCGCCGGGCGCTGCCGCTGTCGGCCGGGCTGGGTGGCGAGGCAAAATTCTGCATCCTCAACAATCTCGCCGACAACGGCGCCAATCTGGCTGCCCAGGCCCATCTGGAGGGCAACACAGCCCAGATGGCCGATGCGGTCGAGTTCGGCCTGCGCTATGTGGTCGATGCGATCGAGCTGGCGCGCGCCGCCAGCAATCCCTATCGCGAAGCCATCAGCATGGGCAATTTCGCCACGCTGCTTGCCTTTTCCGGCGATCATCCCGGCGCCATTCAGGCCAGCACGCGCTCGCACGCCATCGCGGCCCGAAATGGCTATAAATCCCTCGAGCTGGAAGCCGCGTTCAACCTGGGCCGGATCGCCATGCTCTCGGGCGATGCCCCCAATGCCGCCTCGCGGCTTGAAGGCCTGATCCCCGATCTGATCGCCAGCAACGAAGCGCCCCTGCTGCTGGCCTGCCATCGCCTGCTGTCCGATATCTACCAGCAGTCTGGACAGCCCGATGCGGCCCTGATCCACTTCAAATCCTATCACCGTCTGGAAAGCGCCACCCGCAGCACCATCGCCGAGACCCGCAGCCGCATGGTCACCACCATGACCGAGCTGGGGGCGGCCCTGATCGAGGCCGAACGCGCCAATCTCGAGATTCGTCTGCACCAGATGCAGCTGGCCGAGCTCGAAACCGAGCGCCAGGAACTGTTGCTGCGCACCAGCGATCTCGATCGAAAAGCCCATGAAGACGATTTGACCGGCCTCAAGAACCGGCGCTTTGCCCTGGGCGCCCTGGCCAATCGCATCGCGGCCTGCCCGCCCGACCAGTCCGTCTTTGTCGCCATTGCCGACGCCGACCATTTCAAGTCGATCAACGACCGTCTCGGCCACACCGCGGGCGATGAGGTGCTGCAGAAAATGGCGGCGCTGCTCGTTGATGGCGTTGAACCCGGCGATCTCGTCGCCCGCCTGGGTGGCGAAGAATTCCTGATCGCCATCACCGGCAGCGCCCAAAGCGCCGTCGCCACCTGTAATCGTCTCGTCGCCTCAGTCCAGCATGCCGACTGGCCAGGCGGGCTCAGCGTCACCATCAGCGTCGGCCTGGCCAGGGCCGCGCCCCATGAGCCCGTCAATGCGGTGATCGGCCACGCCGATGGCGCCCTCTATCGCTCCAAAAGCGGCGGCCGCAACCGCCTGACCGTCGACATCTGAAAGAGCCAGGCAGCCCGCCATGGCCGGCAGGCCGCACAATGCCCTGCGCCAACGACAGCCTTCCCGGCCATACCGGACGCCAGTCTGACGGATCGAAGACCTGACCCGACAAGCCCCCGAATAAACGTCGCCGCTTCAAGCAGGGCGGTGACGACAACGTAATCTGCTGGGAACGCCTAGCTCAGGCGTCCAATTGCCCATCCAGCGCCCGCGCCAGTTCTTCAGCCTCCTCGTCGGTCAATGCTGCCACCGGCATGGACGGCTCATTGCTGGCCTTAGGCTTGTCAGGGGCGGCGGGCTGATCTGAAGGGCTCGATTTGTCGTCCTCGTCCACTGGCTTGCTCATCACTGGCTCCCATCTTTGCCTGTGCCGCAGTGCGGACCTTTCCGGGCGTCCTGTCAACCGAGACGGGGGGACTGGACCTGCACCTGCGCCTATAGCCGCCAATGCACCGGCGGCCGCGTCTGCAACTGCAAACCGATCCATATTCGCAACTGGCTCCGGTTCCGCAAGCGCGTCCACGTTCCCAGCCGCAACAGCATCAGAGCCCGCATCACCATCTCAGCTGCCGCACAGACACCTCCCACGTCCCCATCTGTTGCACCTGCTCGCACCCCTCCTGCCCCTGCTGCCCCTCCTCCCAGCCGCCCGCCTCCTACCTGCCCTCTCTCCCTCCTCCCTCCGCCCTCTCTCCCTCCTCCCTCCGCCCTCCGCCCTCCTCCTTCCGCCCTCCTCCCTCCGCCCTCCTCCCCCCTCCTCCCCACCCACCCACGCCTCCCGCACAGTACCGTACGGTACGGTACGGTTTTTGATTGATCCCCCTTTGGATTGAGTTTAATGTGCACGCACCCCACCGCGACAGACGGTGCCGATACCCGAGGATTGTTCCATGCCAGCCTATCGTTCCCGCACCACCACCCATGGCCGCAACATGGCCGGCGCGCGCGGCCTGTGGCGGGCCACCGGCATGAAGGATGGCGATTTCGGCAAGCCCATCATCGCCGTGGTCAATTCCTTCACCCAGTTCGTGCCGGGCCACGTCCATCTCAAGGACCTCGGCCAGCTGGTGGCGCGCGAGATCGAGAAGGCCGGCGGCGTCGCCAAGGAATTCAACACGATCGCCGTCGATGATGGCATCGCCATGGGCCATGACGGCATGCTTTACTCGCTGCCGTCGCGCGAGCTGATCGCCGACAGCGTCGAATACATGGCCAACTCCCACTGCGTGGACGCGCTCGTCTGCATCTCCAACTGCGACAAGATCACGCCGGGCATGCTGATGGCGTCGCTTCGCCTGAACATCCCCACCGTCTTCGTCTCC
>JAHJOS010000591.1 GCA_018820005.1 Alphaproteobacteria bacterium
ATGCCGGCGGTGATGGCAATGCGGTCGCCGGGGCGGGCAAAGCCCTCCTGATAGGCGATGACGCAGGCGCGATCGACCATGTCTTCCAGGCTCACCGCATCTTCGGTCTGCACGCAATGGACGCCCCAGACCACCGACATGCGGCGGATGGTGCGCTGATTGGGCGAGAGCACAATGATGGGCTTGGAAGGCCGTTCGCGCGCAGCGCGGATGCCGGTGGAGCCGGACGCGGTATAAGTGACGATCGCGGCCAGATCGAGCGTTTCGGCAACCTGGCGTGTCGCCGCCGAAATGGCGTCGGCAGCGGTGGCTTCCGGTTCGGTCTGGGCAGCACGGATGATGCCGCGATAGTTGGCGTCGCCTTCAACGGCCACGGCAACCTTGTTCATGGTCGCGACGGCTTCGACCGGGTACTGACCCGATGCCGACTCGGCCGACAGCATGATGGCGTCGGCGCCTTCGAACACGGCGATCGACACGTCCGAGACTTCGGCGCGGGTCGGCACAGGTGCGGTGATCATGGATTCCAGCATCTGGGTCGCCACCACCACCGGCTTGCCATAGCGGCGTGCCATGCGGATCATGCGCTTCTGCAGGCCCGGAACGGTTTCGAGCGGCAGCTCGACGCCCAGATCGCCGCGCGCCACCATGATGGCATCGCTCAGCTTGATGATCTCTTCGAGACGCTCGATAGCCTGGGGCTTTTCGATCTTGGCCATCACGCCAGCACGACCCTGGACGATCTTGCGCACGTCGATGATGTCTTCGGGGCGCTGCACGAAGCTCAGGGCAATCCAGTCGGCGTCAGCGGCCAGACCGGCCAGCAGATCGGCGTGGTCCTTCTCGGTCAGGGCGCCGGTGGGCAGCAGTGTGTCGGGCAGGGATACGCCCTTCTTGTCGCTGAGCTTGCCGCCATAGACCACTTCGGTCTCGATGGCGCCATTGCCCACCTTGGTGGCCTTGAGCGCCAGCTTGCCATCGTCGAGCAGCAGGCGGTCACCGACCGAAACGCTTTCGATGATTTCAGGATGCGGCAGGTAGACGCGCTCGCTATTGCCCTGATCGTCATTGTTGCTGTCGAGGGTGAATTTCTGCCCGGCCACCAGGGTCACGGACCCTTCGGCGAACTTCCAAACGCGCAGCTTGGGGCCCTGCAGATCGACCAGAATGCCCAGCGGATGGTTGAGACGCTTCTCGACATTGCGGATGCGCTCGACTGTGGTGCGCATCAATTCGTGGCTGGCATGGCTCATATTGATGCGGAACACGTCCGCGCCGGCCTTTGCCAGTTCCTCGATCATCTTTTCTTCGTGGCTGGCAGGCCCGAGTGTAGCGACGATCTTCGCGCGTCTCATGCGTCTCATTGCGTGTCCGTTCTCAGTTCGAAATGTCGTCCTGCGGTGCGTCTGCGTCCGCAGGGTCGACAAGGAAAGGTTGGGCGTTGGGGTCAACGACCCCATCAGGGCCGACCACTGCCGGCCCGGCGGCATTCTCGGTCAGTTGCAGGGTCCAGTCGGTCCGGTTCTGTGTGTCTATTTCAAAGAAGCCGGTGCGCTCATAGCCGCGCGCAAGGCAATCCTCAACCCCGAATATTGTGAAGGTTTCGTCACGCGTGCACAGGAATACCGGGCCGTCCCAGGCGCCGCCTGCCTGATCGTCGGCGGCATAGATGTAATAGAAGCGGCGCTGCAGATCGCCCTGGTAAAGCACGCGGCAATCGCCGGGGGCGGCCTGCCACCAGCCTTCGCTCATCCAGCCGCGGTCAGCGCGGTATCCCATGGCGACCGAGACCAGATTGGCCGTCTCGTTACAGATGCGCAGATCAGCCCAGGCCGGCGTCGCAAAGAACGCTAGGCTGCCCAGTGTTGTGGCGATCAGGGTTATGCCGAGACGGAAGGGTTGCAAATGCGAGCCAAAAATCATCGGGAAACGTGCCTTCTTTGAGCCCATGGTGGCCATTTGGTCAATGGCTAAAGCCCCGTTTTGGCGGAATTGGGGGTATGCCCGATTGCAGGGGTGTGGATTGGATCACAAAGGGGTTGAACTGGGGGGAAGTCTGGGCTTCAAGCAGCGCTTGATCTAGTGAGGTAAGACCGATGGCTGAAGACAGCGTTGCCCAGGACCAGCTCCGGGCGTTCATCGAGCGCATTGAGCGCATGGAAGAAGAAAAGGCTGCCATCGCCGCCGATATCAAGGAAATCTACGCCGAGGCCAAGGGCAACGGCTTTGACACCAAGATTCTGCGCAAGATCGTGGCGATCCGCAAGCAGGACGCCAATGAGCGCATGGAGCAGGAAGCCCTGCTCGAGCTCTACATGAGCGCGCTGGGCATGGTGGCCGCGCCCGACGAGGACTGAGCCCTTCCCAGTGGGTAGAAGCTGATCCGCGCGGTCGCTGTCGGGGCGGCCGAGCGGCTTTGTTGCATCCGCATGCGCATGTTGTGCATTGGGCTCGACAACGGCACGCGGCAGACCATGCCACCCATCCCTACCAATCCATTCATCAAGGAGACACTATGTCCATTCAACGCATCGACGCTGGTCCGCGCATGAGCCAGGCTGTGGTCCATGGCGATATGGTCTATCTGGCCGGCGTTGTCGCCGACAAGCGCGGCGGCACGTCGGTCGCCGACCAGACGACACAGGTGCTGGCCCGTATCGATGACCTGCTCAGCCAGGCCGGTTCGGACAAGTCGCGCCTGCTCAAGGCAACCATCTGGCTGCGCGATATTGCGGCCTTCGACGAGATGAATTCGGTCTGGGACAAATGGGTCATCCCCGGACAGACGCCAGCGCGGGCCTGCGTGGAATCGCGCATGGCAGCGCCCGACATCCTGGTCGAAATCCAGGTCACGGCCGTCAAGAACTGAGCTGGCGCTGATCTTTGGGTCAGCGGTCAGATTTGGGGCCGGTCCAGCACCTCTGGGCCGGCCTTGCTGTTTGCGCTGTCAGGGGCGGTCGTCGCCGAGCGCAATGGCGGTGGTGGTGGGCCGCACGATATAGCTCTGGATCTGCCTAACGATCTGGGCGGCATGGGCGGCCGCCAATGTGTCGGCCAGCTCGCCCTCGCGGTTCTCGATGGCCGCGACCATGGCGCCATGTTCATCGACATATTGGCGGGGCAGCTGGTCGTCAAACGACTGGTAGTACAGACGCAGGATGCGGCGGCCTTCGTCGAGCAGCCGGCCGAACAGGCCGGTGAAATAGGCGTTGCCGCCGGCCTCTGCGATCGCCATATGGAAATCGCGGTTGGCCTGGATCATGGCCAGCGCATCCTGGCGCGCCACCGCGTCGGCATATTTGGCCTCGAAGGCGCGGATGGTCACGATGTGCTCCGGGCGCCGATGTACAGCGGCCGAACGGGTCGTCACGCGGTACATCAGGGTCAGCGCTTCAAAATAGGTCGGCAGCTGCTCCAGGTCGATGCTGGCGACCACAGTGTTGCGGTTGGGAAGGGTCTTGGCCAGCCCATCGGCCACCAGTCGCACCAGCGCTTCGCGGATCGGGGTGCGCGACATGTCGAAGCGTTCCGACAGCGTCACCTCGTCAAGCGGGCTGCCCGGCTCGAGCGTCAGCTCCAATATGGCCTGGCGCAGGGTCTCATAGACCGTGCGGGCGCCCTGGCCCCGCACCCGACCCTTGGCCGGCGCCTCGCTGTTGTGGTCGATCGTGTCGACATTCGCCTTGGCCATAAGTTATTCCGCCCCACCGCTAGCCTCAGCGCCGCATTCTGCCTGCGCTCAATGTACTGCAACAACCGTAATTGCACCGGTCGTCAAGTCTTTGGAGCAGAGAATGACGTTTGGGATGTTGAAAGCATTGGGGATTGGCGCCACAGGGCACACAAGCTGTGCTGCACTCTGTGGCTTTTGGGCGTTGCTTGGAGAGCTGCCGTCAGGCTCAGGCCAGAATATTGATAGTGGCCTTGGCCATGGCGTCGGCGACGCGCACCACGGTGGCATTGGCCTTGAAGTCATTCTGGGCGGTCATGACCGCGACGGCCTCGCTGGCCAGATCCACGTCACCATCCCCCAGGCCGGTGCCAAAGCGCGCTACGCGACCGGCGCTGGCTTCGAGGCGATCGGCCGCCCGGGTCATGCCCGTGGTGGCTGAAGCGATGGACGACAGGATCATGGTCTGGCCTATGGCTGCTGCGACGGTGTTCAGCTAGGCGCGCAAATGTTTGACGATGTCTTATCGGCAGCCAGCCAATTTGGGTCAAAGCTATGTCCAGCGCGCCGTCAGAGGGCATGATGGATGCCGTGGTCGGGCATCCATCGGCGCGTCTCGGTCGGGTTCAGAGGCGTGACCAGGTTTGCGACTTGCAGAAAATGGCCAGCACGCAGCCCTTCATCACCAGGGCGTCGCCCTTGATCTCGCCAGAGCCGGCATAGGTCTTGTCGGCGGCCGGATCGGTGATCTCGCCCTTGTAGCTTTCACCCCCGCCGTTCATGCGCCCGATCTGCATGCCGGCATGCGCGCCGGTCTTGAGCGTGACGCAGAAGTCGGGCCCACAGGGCGCGATAACGGCGGTTTCGCCGCTGGCGGTCTTCCAATTGCCCACGATGGGCTCGGCTGCGGTGGCGGGCGCCAGCGTGGCAACCACATGGCCAGCGCCAGCAGCATCTTGTTGATCATTTCAGTGCTCCTCACCTTGATCGGTCCGTGTGCGCCGCCACTGCCGCCTCCTGCAGCCTTGCGTGCCAGCGCCACCCGTTTGGCCCCCACATTGAGGGTGGACCTATAGGAAATCTAGCTGACGTTTACGTAAACGTAAATTGGGCTTGTACGGGGTGCAGTACCCCAGGCGAAGCGGGCGCGGCGGCTGGGGTTGGTCCTGATGGCACGCACACGCCAGCGACGGGCGGCGGGCGCCGCCAGCGGGTTCAACAGGGGTGTTGATGTGTCTCTAGCGCTTGAGGGCGGCGACCATGGCCGCTTCGTCATAGCCCAGCGTGCTCAGCGCCGTGGCGACGATGCCGGTGCGGTCGAGACCGGCGGCGGCATACATATCTGCCTGGCTGGCGTGCTCGACAAAAGTGTCGGGGATCATCAGCGGCCGGAAACGCAGCTTGCCGTCGAGCAGGCCGTTGCTGGCGAGGAAGGTCGCGACATGGCTGCCAAAGCCGCCGATCGAGCCTTCCTCGGTGGTCAGCAGCACATCATGGGTGCTGGCCAGTTGCGCGATCAGTTCCTCATCGAGCGGTTTGAGGAAGCGTGCGTCGGCCACGGTGGGGTTCAGGCCCAGCGCCGCCAGCCGGTCGGCGGCGGCCAGCACTTCACCCAGCCGTGTGCCATAACTCAATATGGCGATTGTTGCGCCCTGGCGCACGATGCGGCCCTTGCCGATGGGCAGGATTTCGCCGCGCGCCGGCAGGTCGACGCCAAGTCCTTCGCCGCGCGGATAGCGGAAGGCAATGGGGCCCTGGTCATAATGGGCGGCGGTTGTCACCATGTGGCGAAGTTCGGCCTCGTCGGCGGCGGCCATCTGCACAATGCCGGGAATGGCGCCGAGATAGGCGGCGTCATAATTGCCCGCATGGGTGGGGCCATCGGCGCCGACATAGCCGGCGCGGTCGATGGCAAAGCGCACCGGCAGGTGCTGAATGGCCACGTCATGCACCACCTGGTCATAGGCGCGTTGCAGGAAGGTGGAATAGATCGCCACGAAAGGCTTCATGCCCTCGCTGGCCATCCCCGCGGCAAAGGTCACCGCATGCTGCTCGGCAATGCCCACATCGAAAATGCGGCTGGGGTGAATTTCGGCGAATTTGTCGAGGCCGGTGCCCGATGGCATGGCCGCGGTAATGGCGACGATGGCGGGGTCGTCATTGGCCTCGGCGATCAGCGTGTCGGCAAATACATTGGTGTAGGACGGCGCGTTGGACGGCGTCTTGGCCTGGGCGCCGGTGATGACGTTGAACTTGGATACGCCATGATACTTGTCAGCTGAGTCCTCGGCCGGGCCATAGCCCTTGCCCTTCTTGGTGACAACGTGGACCAGGATCGGGCCTTCGGCGGCATCGCGCACATTGTCGAGCACGGGCAGCAGATGGTCGAGGTTGTGCCCATCGATGGGGCCGACATAGTAAAAGCCCAGCTCTTCAAACAGCGTGCCGCCAGTAAAGAACGAGCGGGCGAATTCTTCGGTGCGGCGGGCCGGTTCATGCAGGAACTGCGGCAGCTTGCTGACCACCGACTTGGCGGCCTCGCGAGCACCGCGATAGACCGGACCCGACACCAGCCGCGCCAGATAAGCGCTCATGGCCCCGGTGGGCGGGGCAATGGACATGTCGTTGTCATTGAGGATCACGATCAGCCGCGCGTCCATGGCGCCGGCATTGTTCATGGCCTCGTAGGCCATGCCGGCCGACATGGCGCCATCGCCGATCACGGCAATCACATTGCGCGGCTTGTCCATCAGTTCGCTGGCCACGGCCATGCCGAGACCGGCCGAAATCGAGGTCGAGGAATGCCCGGCGCCAAAGGGGTCGTATTCGCTTTCGGCGCGGCGGGTAAAGCCGGACAGGCCATCCTTCTGGCGCAGCGTGCGCATGCGGTCGCGGCGACCGGTCAGGATCTTGTGCGGATAGGCCTGGTGGCCGACGTCCCAGATGATGCGGTCATGGGGGGTATCGAACACGGCATGCAGCGCCACAGTCAGCTCCACCACGCCCAGGCCCGCGCCCAGATGCCCGCCCGTCACCGAGACGGCATCGATCATTTCGGCGCGCAGCTCGTCCGACAACTGGCGCAGGTTCTCGCGCGGCATGGCGCGCAGATCGGCAGGAGAATTGACGGTGTCGAGCAGCGGTGTGGTGGGCATATCGGCCAAACTGGCGGTCCTTAGCCAAGGGGGCAGGTGGGTTGTGTTTAGGCTTGCCGGCCCGGCTTTGCAACAATGGCCGCCAGCAAACCGCCACGTTGTGGTCAGTGCTGGCGGACAATAATGGCGCTTGTGCGGTGGTCTAGTTGGCAGCGACGCTAACAGGCGCAGCGCTCACGAAGCGGGTCGCTGACAGGCCCTCTGGGAAGTCGCCCACGCCCATCACGGTGACATAGCGACCCATCTCGGTAACGGGGCTGAAATCGGCCTCGTCATGGTCCCAGATATCGGCAAAATGGTCCGATGCCATGGCTGCGGGGGTGATGAAGACCTCCACCACATGTTCGAGATCGGGCGCCACGAAATCGGGCTTGCGCATGCCGCTGTCGCTGGGCCGATTGGCGATGTGCTGGGCCAGCGCTGCGGCAATTGGCTCATTCTGCTCGGGCGCAGCAAAGGTGCCGCGGAACATGTCGGCCAGGGCGCCGGTCACCGGATTGGAGCTGCCCAGCGATGCGCTGCGCAGGCCGGTCGCGCCGCCCAGCTGGGGCAGGACGGGCAGCCTGCTTGCCGGAATGGCGGCGGTGGTCACCGGCGCACTGCTGCGCTCGATGATCATCTGCAGCGCGCGTTCGGCTTCGGCATCCTGCTGCATGGGCGGCAGATAGGCGGTCAGCATTTCGGGCTGCGGGCTATCGGTCATGATCAGGCGCGGCTGCGGCATGGGCGCACTGAAGGCGGCCAGGGCCGTCACGGCGTCGCCGGATGGCCGGGCTTCGGCGGTCGCGACCAGCAGGGCCTGCGACTTGGTGGCCGGCACGGGGGCAGTTGCCACGGTGGTCAGCTCGGCCGCATCAAGCGGCGCGCTGCCTTGGGTAGAAAATGGCAGGGCCGGTACTGGCGCTACATTGGCCTCGGCGACAGCGACGCTTGCGGGTGTGCCGCCCAGCTGGGCCGGTCGCATGGCCGGAATGGGCGCGACGATCGGTGTGGTCTGCTCGGGGGTGGCTACAGCCATCTGCACGGGCGCCGGTGCCGGTGCGGCCGGCCGCGGTGCAATCTGCCCGGGCGCTGCGGCCTGCTTGCTGTCACCGCCGCCAAACAGCATATCCACCAAGGTGCGCCCGCTGCCGCCGCTATCGGCGATCTGGGTGCCCGAGGAACTGCCGTTGCAGGGATAGGCGTGGCACTTCTGCCATTCGGCCATGGCCATCTGGTAGCCCTGCTGCGACAGCGGCTTGCCATCGGTGGGCAGGTGCATGGTGCGGCCGTCAGGGAAGATTTCCTTGAGCTGGGCGCGGGTCATGCGCGGCCAGGCCCGCACCGAGCCGGTGTCCAGATGCACAAAGGGGCTGCCCGAGGTGGGGTAAAAGCCGACGCCGCCGACCTGCTTTTTCATGGCGGTGGCGCGCAGGCGGGCCAGGGGAACGCCAGGAATGAAGAAATCCATGGCATGGCCCTTGATGTGCTGGCTGTTCTCGGCAACGCCGGAAGACTTTTCACGCAACATCGAATTTGTAGCGGGCGAGCGGTAGGCCGACACCACATTGATGGGCTGGCTGGCGCCGACCTCCTGATAGACTTCCCAGACGAGGTCGAACAGGCGCGGGTCCATCTTGGTGGGTTCGTTGTGGCGCCAGTCGCGCAGGAACTGGTTAAGCTGGCTGAGGCCGGCCTGGACATATTGCCCATTGCGTTTGAAGACGATGCGCGCCGTTTCCTTGGTGTGGGTATAATAAAGGTAGAGGGCCCGTTCCGAACCGGCGGCAGCCGCCGGAACAACGGCCTGTGGCAGCAGGAGCGTTACGCTCATCACTGCAGCCATCAACACACGGCCGATACGATATCGTTGAAAAAACGAGAACCCCGTCACGCTGTACTCTGCCCGGTTATTGCCAGTTATCAGCCCAGTTTAGCGCAAAGTCTGATCGAAACTATTAACGCTAACGGATAGTCAAACTGCCATGCCATGCTGTTCACGGACACGTTATTACGTGACAAAACTGGCACAACCAAGGCGAATTCGTCAACGAGGCGTTAAGACGCGGGCGGAACAAGGTGTTCTGAAGTGGTCGAAGCGAGACGCTTCGACGGGGTCAGGGTGAAATGGCGCCGTCGTCGGCTTCGGCCACGATGGCGGGGGTTGCAACCGGCGCGCCCAGGCCCATGGCGGCGATCAGCTTGGCGTTGTGGCCATAGACGTCGTCAAACGAGCGCAGCGTTCCATCAGGCTCAACCCGCACGGTGAAATAGGCGATGTGCACCGGGATCTGCTGCTCGGGATTGACCCAGCGTTCGGACGCTCCAAACATGCCCTCGAGCGAGGCGCGACTGATCTTGGTCTCGTTGGCCATCAGGGCGCCGGCAAATTCCATCGGGTTCTGCACGCGCACGCAGCCGTGGCTATAGGCGCGGAAATCGCGGGCAAACAGCGATTTGGACGGGGTATCGTGCAGATAGACGTCATGCTTGTTGGGGAACAGGAACTTGATCTGGCCCAGGGCGTTGCTGGTGCCGGGGCGCTGGCGCACCCGGAACGGGAAATTGGTACTGCTCACCTGGCTCCAGTCGACTGACCAGGGGCTGATCGCGTTGCCGTTGTAGAGCAGGTCGTAATTGTGGCTGTCGATATAGCCCGGGTTGCGCAGTACCGCCGGCGCAATCTCGCTGCGGATGATCGAGCTGGGCACGTTCCAGTATGGGTTGACCACGATGTGGCGGATATTGTCCGAGAAAATCGGCGTCTGGTGCTTGGTGGCACCCACCACGACACGTGTGGTGTATTCTTCGACGCCGTTGCGGCTGATGGCCAGGCGGTATTCGGGAATGTTGACGAAGACGTTGAAGGCGCCCAGGTCACGCGGCATCCAGCGCCAGCGTTCCATATTGGCCAGGATGTCGGCGCGCGTCAGCGGCGCGCCGCCATTGACCGCGGCCAGCGTCGCCGGGCCCATCACGCCATCGACATCAAGGCGGTTGCTGGTCTGGAATGCCTTCATGGCCTCTACCAGCGCGTCGTCATAGACATCGCCTTCGGCCACGGGCAGCTTAAAGCGCTCCCGCAGTACGGGCACGCGCGCGTCGCGCATGCCGGGGCGCAGCGTCGGGCCGGCCGGAATGGTCACCGGGCGGTCGGCCTGGGTTTCGTCAAAAGTGGCCAGGGCCGCCTTGAGCGCCAGGAATTCGGGGTGGGTCGGCTCGAGTGCATTGAGCACGGCAACCGGGTCGGCGCTGGTTGCCAACTGCACCAGCAGGCCTGCCTCATCGAGCTTTTTGGGCGCGATATCGAGGTTTTCGCTGATCGAGCCGGGCACGATGCGGCCGGTATAGATATGGGTGGCGTAGCGCATGGTGGCACGCGAAAACGCGGTCTCGAGCGCAGCCATCTTGATGGGGTCGGCCTTGATGCCGGTGACATCGAGGTCTGGCGTCAAATAGTCGCCGGGCCGCAGGCCCTCGCTGGCCGCCTGGGCAAACAGGTCGAGAATTTTCTTGGCCGGGGCGGAGAATTCCACCCCGCCGCTGGCGGTCTGGTTAACCCAGATGGGTTCGAAATGGCGCGCGCCATAGAAGAAGTAGAGCTTTTGGGCTTCCGAATAGGCGCTGGTTTCCTTGCCGGCGCCATAATAGGCGGCCGACAGCCCAGCCTTGATGGTTTCGCCAATGGGCGATGAGGGCGGCGCAATAATCACCGGCGTGACCGCCAGGCTAGCCACATCCTGGGCGACCACGGGCAGGGCGCTCACTCCGCCACACAGAGCCGCAATCAGGCAAACCAGTTTCTTGTTCATTGGGGCTCCAGCGCAGCGTCGCAACAGGCGCGGCCGCTCAATCCGCAACCGGACCCAGTGTGGCGCACCATCGCCAAGCATTACCGTGCATTGGTTAACGGGAGCAATCGCTCGCAAATTTGTGAGCGCCACTTGTGGTGCGAATACCACGGTTGTGCGGTCCAGGGTCGGGCGGGGCAGAATCGTGCCCGCGCCGGTAGGCCCGACCTCGTCACAGGCAAAATGGCGCCGTTTGCAGTGAAACGGCGGCTGAGGTGCCAGTTTCGAGCACCAACGTACTGGCGCCGGTTCCTGCCTGCACCACGCCGTCGGTCTTGTAGGTTTCCGCGTTCAGCACCAGGCGATTGGTGCCATTGCCGAACTGGATGGCCTTGCTGCCGCTCTTAATGATGATCGTGCCCGAATTGCGGATGGTTGTATCGCCCTGCCCGCCGGGTGGTTGGGTCCTGGGTCCGATAATCAGGCAGAGAGTTTCGGTTTTCTAAGACCTGCTTGCGTCCGACAGGGCGCGACAATAGCGTCTGGGCCGGAGGAAATTGCATGGATCGGCAAAGCCATTTCGTTGTGGTCGGCGGGGGCACTGCCGGCTGGATCGCGGCCTTTATCATTCAGGACGCCGCGCGGCGCAAAGGGCTCAATATCCGCATCAGCGTGATCGAGCCGTCCAGCATCCCGACCGTGGGGGTGGGCGAGGCGACGACGGCGGCATTCCGCGTGCTGCTCCGCCATTTCAAGATCGACGAGTTCGAATTCTTCCGCAAAACCGAGGCGACGTTCAAGCTAGGGATCCGGCATGAAGATTGGCGGCGCAAGGGGTTTACCTATTATGGCCCCATCGATGATCCCCATCAGGTGATCCGCCCGCCCGCTGGTGCGCCTGCCGATTACCTCAATGTCTATGCGCTGGCCGCCGGGCGCCCGATCACTGACATGCATTTGTTCGGGCCGCTGCTGGAGCAGAAAAAGGCGCCCTATGCGCGCAAAGCCGATGGCTCGCTGATCCCGCTGGGGCCGTTCCACCATGCCTATCATTTCGATCAGGCCAAGGTCGGGCGCTTTTTTGCCAGCAAGTCCGAGGGCGTCGAGATCGTCGATGCCGTGGTGGCTGGCGTACAGCGCGATAGCCAGACCGGCGATGTCACCGCGCTCACCCTGGACAATGGCCAGACGCTGGAGGGCGATTTCTTCATCGATGCCACCGGCTTTCGCAAGCAGCTGATCGTCAAGGAGATGGCCGCCGATTGGGTGAGCTATGCCCATGAACTGCCGGTCAACCGGGCGCTGCCGTTCTGGCTCGATATCAAGCCAGGCGAGGAGATCGCCAATTATACCCGCGCCTGGGCGCAGGAATCGGGCTGGATGTGGCAGATCCCCACCCAGACCCGCTATGGCTGCGGCTATGTCTATTCGGATGCCTTTTCTACCCCCGAACAGGCCAAGGCCGAGGTCGAACGCGTCCTCGGTCGCGAGATCGAGGTGCGCAGCGACATCAAGTTCCAGATCGGGCGGCTGGAAAACGCCTGGGTGGGCAATGTACTTGCGGTGGGGCTGAGTTCGAGCTTTCTCGAACCGCTCGAATCCACCTCCATCCACGGCACCATCGTGCAGATGATGCTGTTTGCCGATCGCCATCTCAAGCAGCCCGGCGCCATGACGCCGCCCGAGCGGGCGGACTACAACGGTCGGGTGGCGCGGCAGGTCGATGATTTCCGCACCTTCGTGAACACCCACTATATGGTGGAGCGCGACGATACCCCGTTCTGGCGCGAGGTGCGGGCCAACCGCATCCATCCCGAAACCCAGGCGCAGCTCGACCGCTGGCAGAGCCAGATGCCCCCGGCACGATCAGTTCGCCGACACTCTCTTCGGCCTGCCCCATATCCAGACCCAGCTCTACTACCCGGTGCTGGCCGGCCTGGGGCTCCTGAGCCAGGATCTGGCCCGGCGGGAAATGGACAAGGACCCCAAGCTGCGCCAATTTGCCCGCGAGACCTATGAAAGTCTCGTCCGGGAATACCGCGCCGCCGCCAGCCAGGCGCTGGGCCATGCGGAATTTCTCGAAATCGTGCGGGGGATGGGGTGAGGCTTTTGCCCGGCGCAAACCACTGCCAGCATGAGGGGGGAGAACCATGCAGGGAATAGAGCTGTCGCGGCGTTTCTATCAGGAGATCGTGCGGCCCTGGCTGGATGCAGCCGCGCCCGGTCTGCCCCATGCCGCCGCGCTGATCGGCTATGGCTCGGAACTGCTGGGCTTTGATGACGAGATCTCGCGCGACCACAATTGGGGCCCGCGCGTCCATATCATCGTCACCCGCGAGCAGTTTGACGCCCATGCCCGCGACCTCGTGACGGCGTTTGATGGCGTGGCTCCCATGCACTTTGCCGGCGAGCCGATCGGCTGGCGCAGTCGACCGCATCCGCCCGCCAGTGGCGTGGAGGCTGCTGGCTCTGCCCAGCACGGCCTCGAGTTCCACACGCTCGAAGCCAGCCTTGAGCGCCATTTGGCCGTGCGCTCGCTTGCGGACCTGCCCGATGTGCGCTGGCTGAGCTTTGCCGAGCAGCGGCTCTTGGCCTTCACCGCCGGCGCCGTCTTTCACGATGACGATGGTCGGTTGACCCAGGCGCGGGCGCGCCTGGCTTATTTCCCCGACGATATCTGGCACTATAAGATTGCCTGCCAGTGGCGCCGCATTGCCGAGCAGCAGGCCTTTGTCGGCCGTGCCGGCATGGTGGGCGATGATCTGGGCTCGCGCATCATTGCCGCAAGATTGGCGCATGACGTGATGAGCATGGGCTTCCTGCTCGAGCGGCGCTATGCCCCCTATGCCAAATGGTTCGGC
>JAHJOS010000592.1 GCA_018820005.1 Alphaproteobacteria bacterium
ATAGGACCCCGTCTGGTCATAAACAAAACCGCCCAGCCAGACTCCGACAAAGGAACCGAGTTGGTGGCTGAGAAAGGCCATGCCATAGAGCATGCCCAGATAGCGGGCGCCAAAGAACATGGCAACGAGCCCTGCCGTCAGCGGCACCGTGGAGAGCCAGAGCAGGCCCATCGCAGCGGCAAAAGTATAGGCGGTCAATTCGCTCACAGGAAACAGCAGGAACAACCCGATCGCCACGGCGCGCAGGAAATAGATGCTGGCGAGCAGGATCTGCTTGGGCAGGCGGCCGCCGAGATAGCCCGAGAGCAGCGATCCAGCGATATTGAACAGGCCGATCACGGCGATGGTCCAGCTGCCCACTTCGGGCGAAAGCCCGCACTGCACCAGATAGGCGGGCATGTGGACATTGATGAACGCCAGGTGGAAGCCGCAGACGAAGAACCCAATCACCAGCAGGCGATAGGAGCCATGGCCCCAGGCCTTCGACAGCGCCTGCATGAAAGGCATGTCAGCCTGGCCAGTGGTGTTTTCGGTGCGGCCGCGTAGGGCGTAGCTGAGTGGAATGATCATCAGCACGGCAAATGCCAGATATCCCAGGGCCGATTGCCAGCCAAAGGCATTGATGAAGCCCTGGCTGATGGGGGCAAAGGCGAACTGGCCAAAGGACGAGGCTGCCGTTGCGACACCGAAGATCAGGGAGCGCTTTTCGGGCGGCACGGCCCGGCCAAAGGCCGCCATCACCACGCTGAACGAACAGATGGCGATGCCCACGCCGGTCACCACGCCTGCCGTCAGTGCCATGATGCTGGCATTGGGTGAAATGGCCATCAGCAGCAGGCCCAAAGCATAGATGGCTGCGCCGATCGCGACGGTGCGACCAGTGCCCACCCGGTCGGCAAAGGCGCCGGCGAAGGGCTGTGCGATGCCCCAGGCCAGGTTCTGAATGGCCATAGCCATGCCCCAACCCTCGCGGCTGAGACCGAGATCAGTCGTCATGGGCAGGGTGAACAGCCCGAAACTGGTGCGCACGCCATTGCCGATGGCCGCGATCACGCAACCGGCGATGATCAGCACAATCAGGGGAACCGCGGGGCGGAGGGCGGACTGGGGCATGGCACAGAATCCAGAATTGGGGCCGTCGATATTTACGCCTGCGCCATCATCACGCAAAGCGACAAAGCAGAATGGGGGTCATCACCGGCGGTGATGGGTTCCCGATCCCTGCGCGCGCCGGCCGGTGCTGGGGCCAAACAAAACGCCGGGCACAGGGCCCGGCGTAATTTCTTGCATCAAGCTGCGCGCGATCAGGCGGTCTGCTTGACCTCGATACCGGCGTTCTGCAGATGGGTCTGCAACTCGCCGGCCTGGAACATCTCGCGCACGATATCGGCGCCGCCGACGAACTCACCCTTGACGTAGAGCTGAGGAATGGTCGGCCAATTGGTATAGGCCTTGATGCCGTCGCGCAGTTCGGCGCTTTCGAGCACATTGGCGCTGCCATAGTCGACGCCGAGATAGCTCAGGATCTGCACGACCTGGCCGGAAAAGCCGCACTGCGGGAAGTCGGGCGAGCCCTTCATGAACAGGAAGATGTCGTTGTTCTTCACCTTGTCGTCGATGAAAGCATTGATGTCGGTCATAGCGGAAGCCTTTCTTGAGCCGGGGGCGGGCCCGAAATTGTTGCGTCATAAATAGGAGCTTGATGTGGCGCTGTCGAGGGGCGCATCGGCAATTGCCGATCAAGCCCGCTTGGATCAGCGATCAAGCGCGGTTGTATTGCCCATCAAGTCGGTTCACCGACTTCGGCCAGCCGCGCCGCGATCCAGGGATGGCTGGTGCAGTCTTCGGTTGTGTTGAATAGAACGGCTTCCCAGCCTGCAGCGCGCGCGCCGTCAATGACCTTGGGGGTGTCGTCAAAGAACAGGGGCGGTTCGGACTGGGGGCCGATGCGGTCGGCGATGAAGTCGAAAAAGCCCTTCTCCGGTTTTCTGATGCCTGCGCGGGCCGAGTAGAAAATGTCTTCGAACAACTCTCCCAAGCCAAGGGTGTGCCAGAGCCACTGCGCGCGGCTATGGTCCTGGTTGGTCGCGATATAGAGCTTGATGTCGTCTCGCGCCTGCAATTGGCGCACCACGGCGAGCAGTTCGGTATTCAGCACCGAGTCATGCGATAGCCAATAGTGCAGGAATGCCATGGACGAGCCGCGGTAGCCCAGGCCGGGCAAGCGACGGTCGAGCGCATCGATGATTGCGGTTTCGCCCACGACGACCTTCTTGATGAAGATGTCGAAGATGAACTCGGTATTGAACCGCTCGGGATCCACGCCCAGATCGGCCAGCAGGTTTTCGTTCCAGCGCCGGGCAAGGTCCGGCCGCGCGTGGTAGCCATGCACAAGCACGCCATCGACGTCAAAGAAGACGGCGCGTGTCATCGCTTTGTGCCACCCATTGCCCCAAGTTCGGCAAGGACTTCGGGCGGAATGTGCAGGCTGTCGATGACGTCGTTGTGGCGCCGAAAACCGATCAGTTCACGCTGCACAAAATAGCCCCAGACCACGGATTGGGCATGGCGCAGTGCGATCGCGCGATCTTCGCCGGCACTGGACAGCGCCGCGATGGCGTCAATCACGTTGCGTTCGGCTGCCCCGAGCGAGGATGCGCGTTCGGCCGCGATTTCATGATCGAGCGCTGTTGTGCCCGCTTCGGGTTTGACCAGTCGGATCAGATCGAGCGACTCGCGCAGCGACATGGCTTAGTCCGGGGTGACGGTCTGCAGGGACAGGGCGTGCAATGCGCCGCCCATGTCGCCCTGCAGCGAATCATAGACCAGCTTGTGCTGCTGCACGCGTGTCTTGCCGCGGAACTGTTCCGATTTCACCGTGGCGGCCCAATGGTCGCCATCGCCTGCAAGGTCACGGATTTCAATATCGGCGTCCGGCAGGGCAGCCTTGATCCGGCGTTCGATTTCGCTGGCATCCATCGGCATGGCTCATCTCCTTGTCGCCGTCGGCCCGGTGCCGACTGCGACATGATATGGCATGGGGGTGCCAGCCCTTCAATATCGCGGCGGCGACTATTGCGCCGGTGTGATCGGCTCGGCGTCCTGCTGGGTCGAAAAATTGGCCAGCACGAAGTCCACGATCGGCCGGGCTTCGGCTGCCGACGCGGTGGCGTAGATGCAGTCGATTGTATAGCCATTGCCGTCGGACACCGTCTCGGTGTGCACCACATTGAGCGGCACGCCCTGCGGCGAGTCGGTGCTTGCACCCTCATAGAGCAGGGCAGGATTGCTTTGATAGGCGGTGACGGCCTTGTTGGTCAGCGCAAAACCTGGGAGCGTTGATGCCCAGCCCGCTGTCACGGCGGCGTCGTCGAGGGCCGCCAGGGCGCCATCGGCCGTCCAGCCCGCGTCATCGGCTGGAACGACAGTCAGAATGCACTGCAGCGGCATGGTGGGATGGTTGATGGTCAGGGGGCCGCCCGCTTCCGCCGTCGCGGCCATCGGCTCGGGGTAGATCAGCGTATAAGGCTGATCGGGCAGGGGCGAACCCGTCATGTTGATGGTCTGGGCATAGCTGGCCACCGGCACGAAGAGAAATGTCATGGCTGCCAGGCAGCCCATTGCCGGTTTCATCGTCATCGTCGTCTCCAGTCTATTGCCGCCCGCTGCAGTCAAAACACTCCAAACAGCGGCGAACATAAGGCGATGGCCGAACTAAGCGGCCGCACCATCCATGTAGTGGGGGAACCAGCCTTCGTGGGCTGCTTTGAGGTCGGCAACAGGCACCGCACGGGCGCCGCCCAATACCAGGTCCGTGCCGCCGGTCGAGCCGATCCAGGTGCAGGCAATACCCAGTGCCTGGGCTTGGTCCCACAGCGCCTTGATGGCGTCGCCCTGGGGGTCGAGATTGACCGTCAGCAGGTAGCGACTCTGATCCTCACCGAAATATTCCAGCACCGGATCATGGCCGGCAATGCTGGTGACTGCAGCGCCAATGCCCGAGGCGATGGCCATTTCGGCCAGGCCTACGCCCAGGCCACCATCGGAGAGATCGTGGCAAGCGGTGACGACGCCCGACCCGATCAGGCCGCGCACGAAATCGCCGGCCTTGCGCTCAGCGGCGAGATCGACATAGGGCGCCGAACCGTCACGCCGGCCGAACAGGTCACGCAGATAAATCGATTGACCCAGATGGGTGCCGCGTTCGGCGGGGCCGCCGACCAGCAGGATGGGTTGGTTCTCGGCGGCAAAGCCGATGCGGGCCATCTTGGACCAGTCGTCCAGCAGGCCAACGCCGCCGATGGTCGGCGTGGGCAGAATGCCCCGGCCATTGGTCTCGTTGTAGAGGCTGACATTGCCCGACACGATGGGGAAATCGAGCGCACGGCAGGCTTCACCAATGCCTTTGACGGCATGGACCAGCTGGCTCATGATTTCGGGGCGTTCGGGGTTGCCGAAGTTGAGATTGTCGGTGGCCGCCAGCGGCAGCGCGCCGGTTGCCGTCAGATTGCGCCAGGCTTCGGCGACCGCCTGCTTGCCGCCCTCAAAGGGGTCGGCCTCGCAATAGCGCGGGGTGACGTCGGAGGTGAAGGCCAGACCCTTGGTGGGGTGGCCGTCGACGCGGATCACGCCCGCATCGCCGCCGGGGCGCTGCATGGAATTGCCCTGGATCAGGGTATCATATTGCTCATAGACCCAGCGGCGCGAGCCGATCTGGTGGCCACCCACCAGGCGCAGCAGTGCATCGGCCACATCCATCTGGGGCACGTCGCCGGCTGCCAGCGCCGGCGCCGGCGCTGCCGGGGTCCAGGGGCGATCATATTCGGGGGCTTCGTCGCCCAGCTCCTTGATCGGCAGATTGGCGACTTCATCGCCCTGCCACAACACGCGGAAGCGCAGATCGTCTGTGGTCTTGCCCACGGTGGCGAAATCGAGCTCCCATTTGACGAAGACGGCGCGGGCCACGGCTTCCTTTTCGGGGTGCAGCACCATGAGCATGCGCTCCTGGGATTCGCTGAGCATCATCTCATAGGGCGTCATGTGGGTTTCGCGCACGGGCACCTTGTCGAGGTCGAGCTCGATACCGAGGTCGCCCTTGGCGCCCATTTCGACGGCCGAGCAGGTCAGCCCCGCCGCGCCCATGTCCTGGATGGCGATGACTGCGCCGGTAGCCATCAGTTCGAGGCACGCCTCAAGCAGGCGCTTTTCGGTGAAGGGGTCGCCGACCTGCACGGTGGGGCGCTTTTCTTCGATGTCGTCACCGAATTCGGCCGATGCCATGGTGGCGCCGCCAACGCCGTCGCGGCCGGTCTTGGCGCCCAGATAAACCACC
>JAHJOS010000593.1 GCA_018820005.1 Alphaproteobacteria bacterium
CACCAAGGCCGATCTCGACGCCGCCGTGGCGTCGGCCGCCGCCGCCCAGCCCAAATGGGCCGCCACCAATCCGCAGCGCCGCGCCCGCGTGTTTTTCAGTTTCGTCGCCCTGATCAACCAGCACATGGATGAGCTGGCGACCCTGCTCAGCGCCGAGCATGGCAAGACCATCGAGGACGCCAAGGGCGATATCCAGCGCGGGCTGGAAGTGGCCGAATTCGTCGCCGGCGCGCCGCACCTGCTCAAGGGCGAGTTCACCGATGGCGCCGGCCCGGCCATCGACATGTATTCCATGCGCCAGCCGGTCGGCATCGGCGCGGGTATCACCCCGTTCAACTTCCCGGCCATGATCCCGCTGTGGATGCTCTCGCCCGCCATCGCGGCCGGCAATGCCTTTATCCTCAAACCCTCCGAGCGCGACCCGTCCGTACCAGTGCGCCTTGCGCAACTGGCCATCGAGGCCGGCCTGCCCAAGGGTATTCTCAACGTCATCCACGGCGGCAAGTCGGTGGTCGATGGCATTTTGCATCACGACCACATCGGCGCGGTGAGCTTTGTCGGCTCGACCCCGATCGCCCGCTATGTCTATGCAACCGCCGCAGCCGAGGGCAAGCGCGTCCAGGCCTTTGGCGGCGCCAAGAACCACATGATCATCATGCCCGACGCGGACATGGACAAGGCCGCCGATGCGCTGATGGGCGCAGGCTACGGCTCGGCCGGCGAACGCTGCATGGCCGTCTCGGTCGCCGTCCCTGTGGGTGACGAGACCGCCGATCGCATCATCGCCGCGCTCAAGCCGCGCATCGAGGCCCTCAAGGTCGGTCCCGCCACCGACGCCGCCAGCGAAATGGGTCCGGTGATCACCAAGGCATCCAAGGACCGGATAGACGCCCTTGTGCAGTCGGGCCTCGACCAGGGCGCGACCCTGGCCGTCGACGGCCGCGGCTTCACGCTGCAGGGCTATGAGAACGGCTATTTCGTCGGCCCGAGCCTGTTCGATCACGTGACGCCCGAGATGGACATCTACAAGGAAGAAATCTTCGGCCCCGTGCTCAGCGTCGTCCGCTCCAAGACCTATGAGCAGGCGATGAAGCTCACCATGGACAATCCCTATGGCAATGGCACGGCCATCTTCACCCGCGACGGCGACGCCGCCCGTGACTTTGCCGCCCGCGTCAATGTCGGCATGGTGGGCATCAACGTCCCCGTGCCCGTGCCGCTGGCCTATCACAGCTTCGGCGGCTGGAAGGCCAGCGCCTTCGGCGATCTCAACCAGCATGGCACCGACGCCATCAAGTTCTGGACCCGCACCAAGACTGTCACGGCCCGCTGGCCCTCTGGCATCAAGGACGGTGCCGAATTCCAGATGCCGACGATGAAGTAGGCGTCAGCGCCTGCTGCCAGCCTCTGACAAGACCGCATTGCTACAAGGCCCTCCAGCACACTACTGGAGGGCCTATGCCTATCGACGATCTCACACCCATCATCGTCGCCGCCAAGGCGGCCACCTATGTCGGCGGCGGCACCAGCGCGCCGTCCTCGCGCCCGGGATCGCACGATCTCGGCTGGAGCCAGGGCCCCTGGCGCTATCTCGACAGCTATTTCGGCGGCACCGATTTCATCGGCCAGGAAACGCTCTGGCATGACGGCGCGCCCGTCTGGGCCATGAATTACTATGGCTATATCCAGCGCCCCGATCTGATCGATGGCCAGCGCGCCGGCGCCACCATCAAGGCGGCTCTCACCGACATGTATGGGGAAGGGCGCTTCCTCGGCGGCTTCGACTGGACCGGCCCGCACGGCCGCTATATCGACACCAGCACCGGCGACGCCGCCCATTTCCATGGCCGCGAAGTCATTCTGGTCGGCGACGCCGAGGCCTATGCGCTGGACTATTTCGGCGGCCTCATGAGGCCCTGAGGGCGAACACCCCCAAACGAAAAGCCCGGTGATGGCTCACCGGGCCTTTCTGCTCTGGGAGGAGCATCTGCTGAACTAGACGATGCCGCCCGAACCGCCCTCGACGGCGGGCCGCACGTCGGCGACCTTCTGGCGATAGCCCGAGGCGCGATAGGTGCTGAGTAGGTCGATCGCACCGCCCTGTTCGAAGCGGGCCATGGCCAGGATCGGCTCGACATCGGTGCGGTAGGCCTGGCGCAGCGCCTGCGTTGCCGCCAGCGCGTCATTGCCCTGCTGCGCCGCCAACAGGTCTGCCCGGTCCACCAGCAGCGCCTGCGCATAGGCGCGCTGCACGTCCGACGCCGACAGCATCAGCGACTCGATCGGGTCGGTGACATTGTGGCTCTG
>JAHJOS010000594.1 GCA_018820005.1 Alphaproteobacteria bacterium
CCCAAGTCTATGCAAGATCACCGTGCGGGGTGGATCAAGCCAACGCTGATCCCGATCCTGATTGCCCTGGTGGTGGTGCTGACCGGCGGCATCCTGCTCGACAAGCAACGCACGGTCCTGCTTGATGCTGGTGCGCGTACCACTGTCTGGACACAGGTGTCGCTGATACGGGCCAAGCTCGAAGGCAATATCAATGGCAATTTTCAACTGGTCCGCGGGCTGGTTTCGACCCTGTCCACCGAGCCGGACATGAGCGAAACGCGCTTTGCGACGCTGGTGTCCAAGCTGTTTGAAGAAAAGAGCCAGCTCCGACTGCTGGCCGCCGCTCCGGACCTGGTGGTCAGCATGATCTATCCTCTGGCAGGCAATGCCCGTGCCCGGGGACTGGATTATCGGCAGAACATCGAGCAGCGCGACGCGGTGCTGCAGGCGCGCGATACAGGCAAGCTCGTGCTCGCCGGCCCACTGGACCTGGTGCAGGGCGGTCGCGGCTTTGTCGGACGCTTCCCCGTATTCGTTGATACGCCAACAGGCGAACAATTTTGGGGCGTGGTGTCAGCCGTCGTCGATGAAACACGGCTCTATGCCGATAGTGGTCTGCTGGATCGCTCGCTGGACATCGATATTTCCATTACCAGCAGCAATGCCGGCAAGACGGAGGCCGCGCCGTTTTTCGGGCCCTCGCTGACCGATGCAGATCCCGTGCGGGCCGAGGTCATCCTGCCCTCGGGCAAGTGGATCATTAGCGCGGCACCCAAGGGCGGCTGGGATGCCGTACCGCGCGGCGACTGGCTATTCCGGCTGGGGCTGGGGATTGCTGTGGCGCTGATTCTGATGCCAATCGTGATCACCGGACGGCTGCTGGGCGAACGCCAGCAGCATTCTCGCGAACAGGCCGCCCGAGCGGCGGAACTGGCACGCGTTTCAAGACGGCTGGGTCTGGCGCTGGATGTGTCCAAGGTTGGCGTCTGGGAGCTGGATCTGGCCAGTGGTCAGGAAAGCTGGGACGCGCGCACCAATGAGCTCTATGGCCTGCCGGCCGATGATGGCCCCCGCAGCCACGAGCACTGGAAAAAGGCCGTTCACCCCGATGACCAGGCTCGGGCAGAAGCCGATTTCCGCCGCATGATCCTGGGCGGGCGCTATGAGTCAGATTACCGTGTGCTGCTGCCGGATGGCGCCCTGCGCTATGTGCGCTCGATTGCTGCGCTCTATAGCGAACCTGGAAGGCCCGAACGCGTTGTGGGCGTCAACTGGGACGTAACTGCAGACGTAACGCTCAGCGAAGAACTGCGTCGCGCCAATATGCTCACCGACGCCCGCAATAGCGAGCTGGAAGCGGCACGGGTGCGCATCGAGCACACAGCCCTCCATGACAGCCTGACCGGGCTGCCCAACCGGCGCTATCTTGATGACCGGCTGCAACGCCATGAGATGAACGCCCAGCCCGGGGATTGCGCGCTTGCGCTGCTGCACATCGATTTGGACCGCTTCAAGCAGATCAACGACACGCTGGGCCATGCGGCAGGCGATGCCATGCTCGTTCATGTCAGCGAAGTGCTGCGTCGGATCTGCCGCGACAGCGATTTTGTCGCGCGGGTCGGCGGCGATGAATTCGTGGTGCTGACGACAAAGGCCAATGACGATGCCTATCTGAGCGAACTGGCAGACGCCATCGTTACGCAGATGCGCCAGCCCCTCAACTATGAGGGCCATGAGTGCCGCTGCGGCGTGAGCGTGGGCATCGCCGCTGAACGGGACGCGCTGGTCGACGTCAAGCGCCTGCTGGTCAATGCCGACATTGCGCTCTATCGGGCAAAGGCGCGGGGCAAGAACTGCTTTGAATATTTCTCGGAATCCCTGCAGGCCGAGGTCGTCAGTACCAAGCGGGTTGCCGACGAGATCCTGAGCGGACTGGAGCGCAACGAGTTCGTCGCCTGGTTCCAGCCGCAGTTCTGCGCCCATACGCTTGACGTCGTCGGCGTTGAGGCGCTGGCGCGTTGGCAACACCCCACTGAAGGGCTCAAGACGCCTGACAAATTCCTGGCCATTGCCGAGGACCTCAACGTCATGGCCACGATTGACCGGATGATGCTCGAACAGTCGTTGGCGTGTCTGGCACGCTGGGACAGCATGGGGATGGGCGTGCCGCGCGCCTCGGTGAATGTGTCGCTGCGCCGGCTGCATGATGCGGCGCTGATCACGGGCATGCGCAAGCTCGATATCGCGCCGGGCCGCATTTCGTTCGAACTGGTGGAATCGATCTATCTGGACGACAGTGATGACGTCGTGGGCTGGAATATTGATCAGCTCAAGGAACTGGGCATCGACATCGAGATCGACGACTTTGGCACTGGCTACGCCTCGATTGTCTCATTGCAGAAGCTGCGTCCCAACCGGCTCAAGATCGACCGCCAGCTGGTGATGCCCATTCTCAACGACATGCGTCAGCGCCAGTTGCTGACTTCGATCATCGATATCGGCAAGTCGATGGATATCGAGGTGATCGCCGAAGGCGTGGAAACGATGGAGCATGCAGCGATCCTGCGCGATCTGGGCTGCGATATCCTGCAGGGTTACGCCCTGTCGCGGCCGCTCAGCGCTGCTGATCTGGAAACCTTCCTCACCATGCGTCAGCGCCGGCAGGCCTGATAGACGGGACGGCGCCTCTTCTCAAATCTGTCCCCATGGTCCATTGATCCGCGCATAATGGGTTGCGGAGGATTGCCAGCATGAGTGATGAGAACGGGCGTTTTGCCATCGGTGTGGTCGGGGCCGGCATGGGTGCCAAGCCGCATGGGCTGGCGCTGCAATCACTGAGCGACAAGATCGCGGTACTCGGCGTCTACCGTCGCAACCGTGCCGAGCTGGAGACCTTTTGCAGCACCTATGGCCTGCCCGTCGCCGAGAGCTATGAGGCGATGCTCGCCGATCCTCGCCTCGATGCCGTGCTGGTGCTGACGACGCCCAATGCCCGCGAGGACATCGTCGCGGCGGCGGCAGCAGCCGGCAAGCATGTGCTGATAGAAAAACCTGTTGAACGCACAGTCGCCGCCGCCGAGCGCATCGTGAACGGCTGCGACGCCGCCGGTGTCACACTGGGTGTCATTTTCCAGCATCGTTTCCGTCGGGCATCGCGCTTTTTGGCCGAGGCCATTGCCGAGGATCGCTATGGGCAGCTCGAGACCGTGCATCTGGTGGTGCCATGGTGGCGGCCGCAGAGCTATTATGACCAGCCCGGTCGCGGCACGCTGGCACAGGACGGTGGCGGGGTATTGATTACCCAGGCCATTCATTCGCTCGATCTGATGCTGAGCCTGTGTGGGCCTGTCGCGGCGGTCACGGCCATGGCCGCCACCACGCGGTTACACCAGATGGAGACCGAGGATTTCGTCAGTGCCGGGCTGGAGTTCGCCAATGGCGCAGTGGGCGCGATGATGGCGACAACTGCCAATTTTCCCGGCGGTGCGGAAAGCCTGACGCTCAATTTCGCGCGGGCCTCAGCCACGCTGACAGCGGGCAATCTGACGATCCACACCACCGAGGGCGAAACGATCACCGAGGGCGAGGCGAGCCAGGGCGGCGGCGGTGCCGACCCCATGGCCTTCCCCTTCGACTGGCATGCGGCCCAGATCGCCGATTTTGCCGACGCCGTGCAGCAGGGCCGCCAACCCGCCTCGACGGGTCACACGGCGCTGCATGTGCATCGGTTGATCGACGCCATCATGCGCTCGGCCCAGGCCGGGGCGCGGGTCACGCTGGGCTGAGTGGCCAAGCAGGTGATGTCCAACCCGCGGCTGAGCCGCGGGCTGGACGTTGCATCAGGGCGTCTGTGGCGCGAGCGCCGCTTTTTTGGTGAGCCGCGCCCGAATGCTGGACACGTCGGCCTTGGGCGTGGCGGCAAACAGGGTGCGCGTATAGGCATGCTGGGGATCGCTGAACACAGCGTCGCGCGTGCCGTGTTCCACCACGTCGCCGAAATACATCACCATCACTTCATCGGCGATGTAGCGCACGACGCTCAGATCATGGCTGATGAACACATAGGTGAGGCCGAACTCGTCCTGCAGATCCTTGAGCAGATTGAGAATCTGCGCCTGTACGCTGAGATCGAGCGCCGATACCGGCTCGTCGAGCACCAGAAAGCTCGGGTTCAGCATAAGTGCGCGGGCAATGGCGATGCGCTGGCGCTGACCGCCCGAGAACATGTGCGGATAGCGGTTGAAGTGCTCGGACCCCAGCCCG
>JAHJOS010000595.1 GCA_018820005.1 Alphaproteobacteria bacterium
CAGCTGCGATACGATGTCGGCCAGCTTCTCTGCCACCGCGTTGGTATTGTCCTTGAGCGCGCCGAAGGCACCCTCGTAATGACCGGTGACGCGGTGCGTCAGATCCGTATTGGCAATGGCGGAGAGCACGGTGCCAGTCTCGGCCAGGCCATTGACGCTGGCGGCCAGGCCATTGAGCTCGGCATCGCTGAAATCGGTCGGCACGCGCTGGTTGAAATTACCTGCGCTGGCGGCCTTCATCACCGAAGCCAGTTCAGCCTGCAGCAGCGCCATCATGTCAGCCCGTTCCACAATGGCCAGGTTGTGGGCCGCTTCTTCGGCACTGAGGGCTGCGACGCGCTTGGCGTTCTGACGGAACACTTCCACGGCGCGGGCCATGGCCCCGATCTCGTCCTTGGCATCTGCATTGGGGATTTCAACGTCGAGCTTGCCGTCTGCCAGCTCGCTCATGGTGATGGTCAGCCCGCGCACCGGATTGACGATGCTGCGGCGGCCCACCAGCATGCTGACCGCGACGCCCAGTACGATGCCCACGCCGGCCGAAATAGCCAGGGTCAGCATGGCCGTGAAGGCCGAGCTCTCGGCGGCGTCGCGCATGCTGGCCATCAACTCACCCGAATAGGCGCTATAGACCTTGATGGTGTCCGTCACGACCTGCTGGGCGGCCAGGGTTTCGGCCAGGGCAGCGTCCAGCGCCGCCGGATCGAAGGGCTGCGCAGCAGCCACCTGCAGCATGGTGCCGATTTTGGCGAAATAGGCATCCATCACAGGCTTGACGGCATCGAGTTGGCTCAGTTCGGTGAGATCGGCTGCGGCTTCGATGATGGGGAAGCGGGCCTTCATTTCGGTCATGCGGCGATCGGCCTGGGTGACGAAATCAGCGACCGCTTCGGGCTTGAGCACCAGCTGGTAGGTCATGCGGCTGATGGCAACCACGTCCATGCGCAGGTCCATGGCCTCGCGTGCGGCCACTTCCTTCTGGCCGACTTGGTTCATCACGGCGCTCAGGGAGCCTAGCTCGCGCCAGGCAATGCCGGCGATGGCTGTGGCGACCACGCCCATCAGCAGGACGGTCAGGATCAGCTTATGCAGAATGGGGAGGTTCTTGAGCGACATGGGGCGAAGTTCCGGCGGTCAACTGGGCGTGCGCAGCACGGGGATACTGTCCACTACTAGAGTCATAACTGCTTAAATTTGCATGAAATTGCGTCGTCTCTGGCAGTTAAGCATAGCCTTCATGTTGTTTTGCGGGGTCTGAAGCGTTGTTTGCCTTGGGGCATTGGCGAGCATTCGCCGAACGATGACTTCGTCGCTGGTGACGTAGTGAAGGGGCGAGCTGTGGCCTATATCAGATCCAACAGAGACTTGAGGAATTCGCCATGATCGATGCCTCCATTCAGACCAATGTCAAAACCGCCCCGCTGATCCCCCTCACCACCAAGCTGGGGCCGGTGCATCTGGCCGTAACGGACCGTGCCAAGGCGCTGGCCATCTGGCAGGATGTGGTCGGGCTCGACCTGATTGCCGAGGTCGGCAATGTGCTGACCCTGGGCGCCGGCGGCCTGCCGCTTATCGTGCTGGAAACCGGTGCCATCCGTCCGGTGGTGCCGCGCAGCATCGGGCTCTACCATGTGGCTATCCATGTGCCCAAGCGCGCCGACCTGGCCCAGATGGCCGTGCGGGCACTGCAGCGCAATGTGCGCATTTCGCCCACTGACCATCTTGTGAGCGAAGCCATCTATCTGTGGGACCTCGACGGCAACGGCATCGAAATCACCTTCGAGACCCCCTGGCGCGGCACGCTGGGTGACCCCGACAAGGGCCAGACCTATGCAGTGACGTCCGAGGGCAAGGCGCATTCGGGCCGCGAGCCGATCGATCTCGATGGCTTGCTGGCCGAACTGGGCGACAACCCGACCCTGGCTGCCCGCATGCCCAAAGGCACCCGCATTGGTCACGTCCATGTCCATGTCAATGATCTGGCCCAGGCCATGACCTTTTATCGGGACGTCATCGGCTTTGCCGGCTTCCTGATGATCCATTCGTTTGGCATGGGCGACGTCGGGCTCGACTACATGCCCCATTCGCTGGCGTTCAACGTCTGGTCGGGCCCCAATGCCACCCTGCCGCCCGCCGGTTCGGCCGGGCTGCGCTGGTTCACCATTGTCCTACCTGACCAGGGCGTGCTGGACGCCATCCGCACACGCCTGGCGGCGACCGGCGCCACTCTTGACCAGCTGACCGATGGCATCGAGACGCGTGACCCCTTCGGTAATCGCGTGCAACTGCTGGTCGCCTGAGCACGCGGGTTCACAACATTGCTCCCGCCAGGCTAGTCTGGTGGGGCGTCACGCGCTTCGGCGCGGCGCTATCGGCTTGAGGGAGATCGACCATGCACACGCCAGACACCATCTTGGATTTCTGGTTTGTCGAGCATGGCCAGGATGACTGGTTCAGCGGCAACGCGGACTTCGATGCTCTGATCGCCGAGCGGTTCGCCCAGACTCACCGTCAGGTCGCTGCAGGCGAGGCCTGGCACTGGCGGGCAACGCCCCAGGGGCGGCTGGCCGAGATCATCGTGTTGGACCAGTTCAGCCGCCAGCTGCACCGGGGCTCTGCCACGGCCTTCGCCCGCGACTGCATGGCGCTCACCCTGGGGCAGGAAGCCATTGCTGCCAAGGCTGATGCTGACTTGAGCAGCGACCAGCGCATGTTCCTCTATCTGCCGTTCATGCATTCTGAATCGCTGGTGATCCAGGACGAGGGCGTGAAGCTGTTCGCTGCCAATGGCGACGACAATGCCCTCGATTTCATGGTCAAGCACCGCGATTGCGTCGCCCGGTTCGGACGCTTCCCCAAGCGCAACGCGGCGCTCGGGCGGGTCAGCACAACAGAAGAGGCCGACTACATGGCCGAAATCGGCGACCGCATGTTCTAGCCGCGCGCGGCGCTCAGCAGCGCCGGATCGACCAGCGCGCCTTGTTGCCCGATCACCACGCCAGCCACGGCATGGGCGGCTTCGGCCGCTGCCTGCAACGATTGCCCGGCTAGGCGTGCCGAGAGATAGGCGCCATTGAAGCTGTCACCGGCCCCCGTGGCATCGACCACTGTGGCGCCGGGCTTTGGACCAACTTTGACCCGCTCACCGGCCGTGGCGATTACGGCCTCACCCGCCCCATCCTTGACCACGACTTCCTCGACCCCCAGCTCGAGGTAGCGGTCCGCGGTGGCGTCGGCGTTGGCATCGCCGAACAGCGGCGCCTCATCTCCATGGGTGGGCAGCACCACATCGCATAGCGTCGCCACCGCAGTCAGCACTGAGGTCATGACGCGCGGACTGGTCCACAGCGCTGGCCTGATGTTGGTGTCAAAGACGATGCGGGCACCGGCGTCGCGCGCTCTTACGATAGCGCCCAGCAACCGGCCCCGGGCGCGCGGCGCCAGGATCGCCAGGGTGATGCCCGAGAAATAGATCATGCTGGCGTCCCTGACCGCAGCCTTGAGCGCGTCCTTGTCATCGGCCAGCAGCTTGGCGGCGGAGGTATCGCGCCAATAGGTGAACTGGCGGTCGCCATCCTGCTGGTGGATCATATAGAGCCCCGGCCGACGGCCCGGCACGGTGCGGATATGGCTGGTGCCAATGTCATTGGCATCGAGAAAGGCACGGATGTCGGCGGAATATTTGTCCTCGCCCAGACCGGTGAAATAATCGACCGACCAATCCGCGTCCAGCAGCGCCCGCATGTACCAGGCAGTATTGAGCGTGTCGCCCGCATAGCCGAGACGATAAAGGCGCTCTTCGCCCCCGCTCATTTCGATCATGCATTCGCCAATGCTCACAAAGCGCTGCTGTGCCAAAATCCTTGCCCTCCGGAACAGGCTTGTTGTCTATGCGGCAAAAGCCGATTTGGCCACACGCTACTCGCTTCCATACAAGATCGGAAGGCACTATGGTGCGCCCGATTGCATCCGCTGGAGACTGCCATGACGCGCCTAAGTGCTGCCACCCTTGCCAAAGTACCCGCTGGCGTCCGGCTGCCTGACTATGACCGCAGCGCGGTAACCGCTGGCATCGTCCATCTCGGCATTGGCGCTTTTCATCGGGCCCACATGGCGGTCTATGTCGATGACCTGCTCAAGGACAATCCAGACTGGGCTATTGTCGGTGCCAGCCTGCGTCGCCCCGATACAAAGGAAGCGCTGGAGCCGCAGGACGGGCTTTATACCATCGCGGTGCGCGACGCGGCCGGCACTCATCCGCGCGTCATCGGTTCGATCCTCAAGGTGCTCGATGCCAATACCCAGCGCGAAGAGCTGCTGGACCTGATGGCTAGCCCGCAGATCCGCATTGTCTCTTTGACCGTGACCGAGAAGGGCTATTGCCACGATCCGGCAACGGGAAAACTCGATCGAGGCCATCCAGACATCGTGCACGACCTTGCCAATCCCGAAACACCAAGGTCGGCGCCAGGCATGCTGGTCGAAGCGCTCTACCGGCGCTGGGAAGCTGGCACAGTGCCCTTCACCGTGATGAGTTGCGACAACCTGCCTTCCAACGGGGAGACCACGGCAAGTATCGTTTTCGAGCTGGCGCTGCTGCGCAATGTCGATTTCAGCGACTGGGTGGCGGAACTGGTCAACTTCCCGTCCACAATGGTCGACAGGATCGTGCCATCAACCACCGATGCCGATCGCGCCATGGTCACCGAGTTGCTGGGAATGGAGGATGCTTGGCCGATCATGACCGAGCCTTTTACCCAATGGGTGATTCAGGACAGTTTCGAGTCACGCCCGCCCTTTGAGAACGTCGGCGCCACCATGACGCGACATGTCGAGCAGTTCGAGCGCATGAAGCTGCGCATGCTCAACGGCAGCCACTCGACCATGGCCTATCTTGGCTATCTCGCGGGCTATGAATATGTATCTGACGTCATGGGCGACCCCGATTTCGTCAAATTGATCCATGGGCTGATGACCGAGGAGGCCATGCCGACGCTGATTACCTTGCGTAAGGATAATCTGGCCGCCTATCGCGATGAACTGCTCGAGCGCTTCCGCAACCCTGCGCTCAAGCACCGCACCTGGCAGATTGCCATGGATGGCAGCCAGAAGCTGCCGCAACGCCTGTTGGGGACGATCCGGGACCGCCTCGCCGCGGGTCAGCCCTTTGAGCGTCTCGCCCTGGGGGTCGCGGCCTGGATGCGCTATGTCGTTGGCATCGACGAAAAGGGCGACAACATCGACGTCCGCGATCCGCTGGCGATGCGCATGATGGCCATTGCCGCAGAAGCCGGCGACGATGCCGAGGCGCTCTATATCGGCCTGGTCGCGCTGACCGAGATCTTCGGCGGCGATCTGAGCGACAACCAGGCCTTCGGCGATGCCGTAGTCACCCATCTCGAGAGCCTGTTTGAAATAGGCGTCAAGGCGACTGTGGCAGAGGTGGTCGAGAGCCACTGAGATCAACCCTCTCCCAAAGAGGGAGGGGATAGACCTTGATCAAAGTGGCGATCTAGACGCGCCCCTCCATGGCGCGGTCAAAGATTTCCAACGCCCGCGCCTTGGTCAGCTCAATGGGATTGCCGCCTGCAGTGGGGTCGACGATGGCCATATCGCCGATGAGATCGCGCTTTGTGCCATCTACCTTGAAGTCAACGAGCGTGTGCGGAACGTTGAGGCGCAATCGCAATGCGATCACGGCATGCTGGAAAGCCTCGAACGTAGGTGCCATACCCAGGTAGGCGGCCAGTCGTGCGATGCGTGTTTCGATAGCTGGTTTATTGACGGCCAGCACATAGGGCATGAAGACGGCATTGGTCATGCCATGGTGGGTATCGTAGAGCGCACCCACCGGGTGGCTGAGGGCATGAATGGCACCAAGGCCCTTTTGGAACGCTGTCGCGCCCATGGCCGCTGCACTCATCATGTGTCCTCGAGCCTCCACGTCGCCCGGGTTGGCCACCACTTTGGGCAGGTTTTCCATGACCAGGCGGATACCTTCGAGCGCAATGCCATCGGCCATCGGGTGATAGCCAGGCGCGCAATAGGCCTCAAGGCAATGGGCGAGAGCATCCATGCCCGTGCCCACGGTGATCATTGCCGGCATGCCCACCGTCAGTTCCGGGTCAGCAATGACGATCCGGGGCATCATCAGGGGATGGAAGATGACCTTCTTGGTATGGGTCGTCTCGTCGGTGATGACGCCGGCCCGGCCAACTTCCGAACCGGTCCCCGCGGTGGTGGGCACAGCGATAATAGGAAATATCCCCTTGGGGTCGGCGCGGGTCCACCAATCGCCGATATCTTCGAAATCCCACATCGGCCGGGTTTGGCCGGCCATGAAGGCGATAACTTTGCCCACGTCGAGCCCGGAGCCGCCGCCAAAGGCGATGACGCCATCGTGCCCGCCTTCCCGCAGCACCTTGATACCGGCTTCGACATTGGCCGAAATCGGGTTTGGCTTGACGTCGGCGAAGACGCCCACGGCAAACCCGGCATCCTTGAGCAGGGCGATGGTGTTCTGGGTTACCGGCAGGTTCACCAGCCCAGCATCGGTCACCAGCAGCGGCTTGGTGATACCGACCGATTTGAGCGCCTCTGGGAGTTCGGCGATGCGACCCGGCCCGAACTTGATGGCGGTAGGGTAGTTCCAGTTGGCTTTGGTCATTTCGGTCAAACCCGCTTGAAGTGATATGATTTTGGCTGGGTCAGGTTGGCATAGCCAATTTCGCTGAGGGCCCCACCCTTGCCCGTGTCCTTGACGCCCGTCCAGACCAGCGCCGGATCGAGATAGTCGCAGCGATTGGCAAATACCGTCCCCGTCGCGATCTGCGCGCCGAGCCGTTCTGCAGCCTCAAGGTCATCGGTCCAGATCGATGCGGTCAGGCCATAGGGGCTGTCGTTCATCAGGGTAACGGCCTCTGCATCGTCGGCCACCTTCATGATGCCGACGACAGGGCCAAAACTCTCCTCGCGCATCACGCTCATCTGATGGTTGACGCCAGTCAGCAGCTCGGGCGCCAGATAGGGCGAGCCGGGCTTGTCCAGGTCGTGCCTTATGTTGAGATGCCGCGTCGCGCCGCCCCGCACGGCCTCGTCGGTCTGCTGGCGCACATGGTCGGCGAAGCTGCCCCGGGCCATGGGGCCAACAATGGTGTCTGGGTCGAGCGGATTGCCCAGCGTCCAGCCCTTGGCGTTCGCTATGAAGCCTTCAACGAATTCATCATAGACGCTCTCGTGCACATAGATGCGCTCGACGCCGCAGCACGACTGGCCGGAATTGAAGAACGAACCATCCACGAGATTTTCCACCGCGTTCTCAAGCTTTGCATCGGCCCGCACATAGGCGGGGTCCTTGCCCCCCAGTTCGAGCCCAAGCGTTGCAAATGTGCCCGCAGCCGCCTTCTCTATCCGCCGGCCACCCTCGACCGATCCGGTAAAGTTGACGTGGTCGATCTCGCCCGATCCAATCAGTTTTTCGGTGTCGGCGTGCCCCAGCACCAGGTTCTGGAACAGGCCTGATGGCAGGCCGGCACTCTCGGCGGCCGCAGCGAAGCGCTCGCCGGCCAGCAGCGTCTGGCTGGCGTGCTTGAGAATGACCGCATTGCCGGCCATCAGCCCGGGGATGATCGAATTGACCGCTGTCAGGAACGGATAGTTCCAGGGCGCTATGACCATCATGGTGCCCAACGGCTCGCGCGTGATGGAGCGGACAAAGCCCTCTTTGGCTGGCAACTCCTGGCGGGCCAGTGCCGTCGCGGCGAGCGCGATCATATAGCGGCTACGTTCTTCGACTCCCTTCTTTTCACCACCAAAGCGGATGGGCCGTCCCATCTGCCAGGCCAGTTCAGGCACGATCGCGTCGTTCATGAGCAGGAGTGCATCCACCATGTGCGTGATGATCTTGGTCCGCTCGGGTAGGGTGGTCTCGGCCCATGCCCGCCGTGCGCCTTTGGCGCGGATCACCGCTGCCTCGATATCAATTGGCGCTGCCGGCTGCCGTTCGGCATAGATGCTGCCATCGATGGGGGAGATAATCTTGACAGTCTCGGTCATTGAAGTGGCCTCATGTTGTCTCGTTCAATCGGCCCCGCTCGCGACGCGATTGAAGCGATATTTCGGTGCAGAGCGGCCTCGCCGCGGGCCCGGCTCATCCATGCATTATTGTCAGCCGTCCGCGGCAACACCGTGACCTAGCTGCGCTCGAAGCCGCGCTGCAGTTCCCAATCGGTCACCCGGCGGTCATATTCAAGCTGCTCCCATTCGGCCGTGTGGACATAATGGTCAACGACCTGGTCCCCGAAAGCCTCCTTGAGCATCTTCGACTTGCGCAGCGTGTCGGTGGCTTCGCGCAGCGTCTTGGGGATCTCGCGCAGTTTCTTGGTGATATAAGCGTCGCCGACAAAGGCCGGCTCAAGCTCGAGCTTGTCCTCTATGCCCTTGATCCCAGCGGCGATTAGTGCCGCCAGCGCCAGATAGGGGTTGAGGTCCGCCCCGCCCATGCGACACTCGACGCGAATGGCCTTGGAATGCTCGCCGCAAAGCCGGAACCCCGCCGTGCGATTGTCCGGCGACCAGATCGCCTTGGTCGGTGCGAACGTGCCGGCCTGGAAGCGCTTGTAGCTGTTGATATAGGGCGCGAGGAAATAGGTGATCTCGCGGGCATAGGCCAGTTGACCGGCCATGAACTGCTTCATGACCACGCTCATGCCGCGCGCATCCTTGTCATCCACGAACACCGGCTTGCCGCGCTTGTCGGCCAGCGACATGTGGATGTGGCTTGATGATCCGGCCAAGCTGTAATCCCATTTGGCCATGAAGGTGACGGCCTTGCCGGCCGCCCAGGCAATTTCCTTGGTGGCGGTCTTGAGCACCACATGGCGGTCCGCCATGGTCAGCGCATCGGAATACTTGACGTTGATCTCTTCCTGTCCGGGGCCCCATTCGCCCTTGGACGATTCCACCGGAATGCCGGAGGCCTGCAGATGCTTGCGCAGCGCCCGCATCACGCCCTCTTCTTTGGTGGTCTGGAAGATATGGTAGTCCTGGATGTAGTCGCCGGCGGTCTGGGCGCTGCGATACCCCTTTTGGGCTATGCTGCGATAGTCCTCGTCAAACAGGTAGAACTCCAGCTCCGTGGCCGCATTGGCCGCGTAGCCCATGGCCGCCAAACGATCGATCTGAGCCTTCAGAATCGCCCGCGGACTATGCGGGATCGGCTGATGGTGATGGTGGTCGCTGAGGTCGCACAGCACAATGGCCGTGCCTTCCAGCCAAGTGGCCTTCATCAGCGTGGTCAGGTCCGGCTTCATGACGAAGTCGCCATAGCCCTTGCCCCAATTGGCGGCCTGGTAGCCGGGCACCGGCTCCATGTCGATGTCGTCGGCCAGCAGATAGTCGCAGCCATGCGTCTCGTCATGCGCGGTTTCCAGGAAGTACTCGGCCTGGAAGCGCTTGCCGATCATGCGGCCCTGCATGTCGGGAAAGGCAACGAGCACGGTATCGATGCTGCCTTCGGCAACATCCTTGCGCAGCTGGTCAAGACTATAGGCCATTCTCTAGTTCTCCTCCCGGTCGTCCTATCCTGCGCGTCATCCCGGCCACTGGCCGGGATGACCTCTGGTGCCTTCGTCAGGCTTTGTGTTCGAGCGCAAACTCTTCTTCGGGCGACATGATCAACTTGTGGCGGCCAACCAGCGCGAAGTAGACGACGCCCACCGCGCACCACAGCACCACCCAGATCACGCCCTTGAAGAAGTTCGGGTCCTGCAACTGGTAGTAGAGGGTGACGGCCGCGATGATGATGGTCAGCACGGCGCCCGGAATGCCCAGCGGCGAGCGGAACGGCCGCTCGATATTGGGCTGGTTGCGCCGCAGGATTATGAAGCTGAGCGCCTGCATGATGTAGCTCAGCATGGCGCCGAACACGGCCATGTTGAGCAGCACCGAGCCGATGATGTCATCGCCCAGCTGGGTTTCCCCCGCACCGCCGCCACCATTGACGAACCAGATCGCCAGCATCACCACGAGGCCCAGCGTTGCGCCGGCGATCATGGCCAGGTGCGGCGTCTTGTAGGTGGGGTGGGTCACCGACAGCGCGGAGGGGAAGTAACCCGCACGGCTGAGCGAATAGACCTGCCGGCCCTGCGCGTAGAGAATGGTGTGGAACGAGGCCACCAGACCAATCAGCGCCACCACGCCGAAGATCGGCGCCGCCGCATCGCCATAGATGGCGCGGATTCCGTCCAGCGCCGGCTCAAGCGAGGAACCCAGCGCAAAGCTGCCCACGCCCGGGATCGAAGGATTGAGCAGGACGATCAGGAACGCCGACAGCACCAGGGTGCAGAAGCCCAGGAGAATGCCGCGCGGCATGTCGCGACGCGGGTCCACCGATTCCTCGGCCGCCAGCGGAACTTGTTCGATGGCCAGGAACAGCCAGACCGCGAAGGGCATGCTGGCCAGCACACCCTGCCAACCAAACGGGAACCACTCGCCATTGCCCTCAGGCAGCTCGATGGCGGCACCGTCCGGTCCGACGCCGATGTTGAGCGCCCAGCGGCTGAAGTCGATATTGGGGAAGGCGCTGAACCAGAAGAAGGCTAGACCCGCCAGCGAGATCAGCGTCACCACAAGGGTCACCTTGTAGCTCAGGGCGACGCCATAGATATTGAGCGCGAGGAAGATGATGAAGAACACCACCCAGAGGACTGGATAGAGCGATGTATCGAGCCCCGTGATGGAGCCGAAATAGCCTGAGATGAAGGTGACGATCACCGCCGGTGTCAGCACATATTCGACATTTTCGAACAGGCCGGTGACGAAGCCGCCCCAGGGCCCCATCGAGGTGCGGGCGAAGGAATAGGCCGCGCCGGTATGGGGCAGGGCCGGGCTCATTTCGGCGATGGATGACACAAGCCCCAGATACATGATGGCGATGATGGCCGCCGCCACCATCATGCCGCCCCAGCCGCCAGTGCCGAAGCCGAAGTTCCAGCCACTGAAATGGCCCGAGATCACCGCCCCCACGCCCAGTGCCCACAGCGACCAGATGCCGGCATATCGCTGCAGGCCCCGCTTTTCGAAATAGGATGTGTCGCGCGTCGCATATGCGACGCTGCCCACTTTCTTCGTCTCAGCCATAGTCACGTCCCCCTGAAAATGCCCCGGATAGGTCTAGACTGCCATTGCCTGCCTGTGCGCTTCGCGTGCTGTACTCAGACAATGGGCCAGCCGGCGCGACCACAGGTCGGCACCGGCAGGTTCGAGAATTTCATCGTTGCGGATCTCAATCATGGTGGCGTCCAGCCCACGCCCGTCGCCATGTTTTTCCAGCGTCAGCGTGACCCCGTTCAGGGCCGCATAGGGCTGGTTCCACCCTACATTAAGGGTCGGGTTATCGGCCACAAGCGCATCGCGCAGGGCCGAGGTGTAACCCGTGTCTGTGCCGTGGATCAGGCCGATCGGCCAGGGGCGAGGGGCGCCGAGATAGATCGGCGTGAAGGAATGCATGCACACAAGGATCGTTTCCATTCCAGCCGCGTGCCGTTCATCGAGCAAGGTTGTGATCGCATCATGGTAGGGGCGATGAAACTGCGAGATGCGGTAGGCCCGCTCGTCTGCGCTCAGGCCCTCGTTTGCTCGAACGCGCGTCGCCTCCGAGAGCGTCCAGATCAGGTCTGGCGCATCCAGGTCGCGGTTGCAGTCGATGATCAGGCGCGAGACGGTCGAATGGACCAGCGGCGCATCCAGCAGATCGACGAGACCGCGGCTCACCGCGAGTGCGCCGGGGTCCCAGGCAATGTGGCTGACGCGCTCTGTCTGGCTCAGGCCAAGATTCCCGTAGCGCTCGGGCAGGCGGTTGCTGGCATGGTCGCAAACGATCACGAAGGGCGATTGCCCCTGCGCATTGCTCACCTGAACTGGATTTTGCTCGGCTGCGCGCACGTGGTCCCTAGCAGGATTGATTAACTTGTGTATCAGTAGTTTCACAAATGCAAATTCTGTCAATACTGAACTCTGAAATTCAGAAGATGGCCAGGGGCTGATATGGAAGGGAAATCTGTCGCGGGCCGCATTCACGACGCGATGCATCGCCTGACCGCCGCCGAGAAGCGAGCCGCGCGCGGCTTGCTGGGCTCCTATCCGACGCTCGGTCTGGCGCCGGTGGCCGAGTTTGCCGGGCAGGCCGGCGCCAGTTCGGCCACGGTACTGCGCTTTGTTGCCCAGCTTGGCTACAAATCCTATCCCGACTTCCAGCGCGGTCTGCGCGAGGAAATGGAGGCCCGATCAAAGTCGCCGCTGCAGCGCGGGCCATCAGGCGCTGACAGAGGCAGCGCCGATGGCCACTTTCTTGACCAGTTCATCACGCGCGCCATCGATAATCTGCGCGAGACGGCGGCACTGATTCCGCCGTCCGAGTTTGAAGCCGTCTGCGCCCGCCTTGCCGACGCCAAGGGGACGTGCTGGCTGGCCGGCGGGCGGTTCACCGACTTCCTCGCCGGCTATATGGAAGCGCACCTCCGCCTGATCCGCCCCGGCGTGCGGCGGCTTGATGGCCGGCTGGCGACCCGCGCCGATCAGCTCATCGATGTCAGGCCGGGCGACACCGTCGTCATTTTCGACGTCCGCCGCTACGACCCCGCGCTGGTCGAACTGGCCGCAGATCTGTCAGTGCAGCGCGCCCAGATCGTGCTCATTACCGACGAATGGATGAGCCCGGTCAACCGCTTCGCCAAGCTGGTGCTGCCCTGCCGCACCGAAATGGATAGGACGTGGGACGCCAATGGATCCCTGCTTGCAGTGGTGGAGGCCATTCTGGCCCGTACCACCGAACTGGCCTGGCCCAGCGCCAGCAAGCGCATGGGCGCGATCGAACGGCCCTAGTCGGTCTTGTCCATCTTGAGGAAGTCGGGCCCCGAGAAGCGGATCTGAGGATCGATGTCGCCGATTGCAGCCTTGTCCTTGCCTTTGAACTCGAGCTGGCTGAGCACGCTCTGGATCACGGTGATGCGGCCACGCCGCTTGTCATTGGCGCGGATCACCGTCCAGGGCGCATGGGCACAGTGGGTGCGCTCGATCATGGCATCACGGGCGCTGGAATAGTCTTCCCATTTGTCCAGGGCCTCCAGATCGATCGGGCTGAGCTTCCAGGTCTTGAGCGGATCGTGCCGGCGATCATGAAAACGCTTGAGCTGCATTTCGCGCCCGATCGACAGCCAGAACTTGAACAGATGGATGCCGTCCTTGGTGATGCGCTTTTCGAACTCCGGCGCTTCCTCAAGGAAATGCTCGGTCTGCTCGGGGGTGCAGAACCCCATCACCCGCTCGACGCCAGCGCGGTTGTACCAGGAGCGGTCGAACAGCACGGTTTCAGTGGCGGCGGGCATCCAGTCGACATAGCGCTGGAAATACCATTGCGTGCGTTCGCGGTCATTGGGCTTGGGCAGCGCGGCGATGATGGAATACCGCGGATTGAGGTTCTCCAGATAGACCTTGATCGTGCCGCCCTTGCCGGCGGCATCGCGGCCCTCGAACACGATCATCACCCGCTCGCCACTGGCGGCCAGGTGGGCCTGCAGCGTCACCAATTGCTTCTGCAAATCCAGCATGTGGGCTTCATAGATGTCGCGATCCAGCTTATCGTCATAGGGGTAGCCGCCCGATGTCATGGCCTTCTTCTTGATGGCCTTGGGCAGCACCGGGTCTTCAATGTCGAAGCCGTCAATTGGATCAGTCACGCGTGTCGCTCCCTTGTCATGATCACCGTGCTACACAGACCAGTCCCAAATCAAGGGGCATGGCAACTGGCTGATTCACAAAAACAAATGCACGAAACACAAACCGGTGCCCCCGGCACGCGCCTCCCCATGCTGCGCAACCGTATTGTCAGCCAGGCCGGCCTGCTGGCCGGCATAGCCGCGGTATTCCTGCTTTTGCTGCTTTTTGGTGACCTCAATCTGGTTGCCGCCATCGTCGGTTTCCTTGCCGTGCTGGCGGCGGTTGTGTTGCTGCCAACGCCGGTTTCGGTCCTCGACAAGACCGCGCCAGTCCCCCATTCGGATACGCCCGCCGTCATAGTGCAGCCGGCCGTTCTCGGCGTATCCACGCTCGCCTTTGCCGATGCCTTGATCGACCCCTGCATGGTGCTGGACCGTCGCAGTGTCGTGCTGCATGCCAATGCTGCCGCGCTCCGCCAGTTCCCCGGCGTGGTCAATGGCAACCCCATTACGTTCTCCTTGCGCAATCCTGAACTGGTTCAGGCCATTGATGGCGCCATGCGCACTGGCACAAGCCGCAGCTTCGAGCTGCACGAGACTGTCCCGGCAGAGACCTGGGACAAGGTCGTGGTTGCGCCGCTGCGCCATCCCGGGGTCGACTGGTTTGCCGATGATGGTCGCCAGTTCATCTTAACCTTCCAGAGCCTGACCGAACTCAAGCGTGTCGAGGCCCTGCGCACCGATTTCATCGCCAATGCCAGCCACGAACTGCGCACGCCCCTGGCCTCGCTGCTCGGGTTCATCGATACACTGCTGGGCCCGGCATCCAAGGACGCCGCCGCGCGCGAGAAATTCCTTGGCATCATGCGCGGCCAGGCCGAGCGCATGAGCAAGCTCATCGATGATCTGCTCAGCCTCTCGCGCATCGAAATGCACCAGCATGTCCGCCCCACCGCCAGCATCGATCTGGCCAGCCTGCTTCGCGAAGTCCGCGAAGGGCTGACGATGCAGGCCAAGGCCGCCAAGGTGGACATCAGGCTCAACCTGTTTGCCGGGCCCTCCACCACGACAGGCGATCGCAGCCAGCTCTATGAGGTTTTCGAGAACCTGCTCGACAATGCCATCAAATATGGTGCCGGCGGCGAGTTTGTTGAAATCAGCCTGGCCCCCGCCGGCCGCCCCGGCTTCCAGCACGTCGTTACCGTCATCGACCACGGCCCCGGCGTCGAGCCCGAGCATGTGCCGCGCCTGACCGAACGGTTCTATCGCATCGATGCCGATGCCAGCCGCAAGAAAAAGGGCACGGGCCTGGGCCTTGCCATCGTCAAGCACATCGTCAACCGCCATCGTGGCCAGCTCTCGATCAAGAGCAAGCCCGGTGAAGGCATGCGCGTGGATGTGTTTTTGCCTTAGGGGCATGGCAAAGCGCCGCCTGCGCTGCGGTTGTCACAAGTTGGACGGACCCCGAGACGGCTTTCGCCCCTGGTAAGTTAAAAATAGTGAGACGGAAGCCGCCTCGGGGTGCCGGTTTTTGGAGCTATGCTGCCGGCAAGGGTCGCTCGCCCCGGCGCAGACACAGCAAGTGAACCTGTGCGAGAGGCGAAACCCACACCCGGCACACCCCACCACTGTTCGCCTGCAGGCCGTCCGTGCGGGGTGATAGGGGCGAGTATGCGCCCGGGTTTTGCGGACGGGGATAAGGGGGACTGGGGG
>JAHJOS010000596.1 GCA_018820005.1 Alphaproteobacteria bacterium
ACCGGCGCCGCCTTCATCAGCGCCGCCCATGCCTGGCCCACCCCGGTCAGCGCCAACCTGCCACACCCCTGCCCCTATCCCATCGCCGTGGGCTCCATCGCCGCTGGCCACGCCATGGCGCTCGACGCCACGCTGCTCGCCTTCCTCACTGCCACCGTGCATGCCCAGGTCTCGGTGGCCGTGCGTCTGGTCCCCATCGGCCAGACCGATGGCCTGGCTATCATGGCCGCGCTGGAGCCGCGCATCGCCGAACTGGCCCAACAGTGTCGCACCGCCACCCGAGACGACATTGGCGCTGTTGCCTATGCCGCGGATATTGCGCAAATGTCGCACGAGACCCTGACCACGAGAATCTTCCGCTCATGAGCATGCCGATCGCCGCCTTCATGTTTGTTGCCCTGCTGGCAGTGTCCATTGCCCATCTGCTCTGGTCGATCGGTCGCACCTGGCCCATCCGCAACGAAAAGCTCCTGGCCCAGACGGTGGTCGGCACCGCCGGCATCGAGCGCATGCCCCCGCGCATTGCCAGCTTGGGCGTTGGCTTGGCGTTGGCCCTTGCCGGCATTTTGGCGCTGGCCCTTGCCGACCACGACAGCGGCGGCTTTCCGCTCGACGTCGTCGGCGCGCTGCTGGCGCTGGTGTTTCTCGTCCGTGGCGTCATCGGCTACACGCCGGCCTGGTCGGCCCGCACGCCCGAACCCAACTTCCGGCTCAACGACCGCCGGGTCTATTCGCCGCTCTGCCTGCTGCTGGGCGCCGGCTATGTCGCACTTGTCCTGATGAGGTTGCTATGAAATCTGTGAACGGTCCGCTGCGCATCGGCATCGGCGGCCCCGTCGGCTCGGGCAAGACAACGCTCTGCGAAATGCTGCTCAAGGCCATGCGCGACCGCTATTCCATGGCCGTGGTCACCAATGACATCTATACCCGCGAAGATGCGCTGATCCTGGCCCGAGCCCAGGCGATCTCCGAGGATCGCATTGTCGGCGTGGAGACCGGTGGGTGCCCGCATACCGCCATCCGCGAAGATGCCTCGCTCAATCTGGCGGCCATCGACGACCTCAACCGCAAGTTCCCCGATCTCGACATCATCCTGATCGAGAGCGGCGGCGACAATCTGGCCGCGACCTTCTCGCCCGATCTGGCTGACATCACGATCTATGTCATCTCGGTTGCCCAGGGTGAAAAGATACCCCGCAAGGGCGGCCCTGCCATTTCGCGTTCGGATCTCTTGGTCATCACCCACACCGATCTGGCCCAATATGTCGGCGCCAGCCTCGCTGTGATGGAAAGTGACACCCAGAAAGTGCGCGAGGGGCGGCCCTATGTCTTCAGCGATCTGCTGCGCCGCGAGAGCCTGGACCAGATCATCGCCTTCATTGAAAAGGCCGGCGGGCTCTCGAGTGCCCAGGCAGCTGAATAGGCGCTGGTGGGCGTGCCGCGTCTAGCGCTCGCCCACCATCACCACATGGCTGACCAGCCGTCCGTCCTGCACGTGGTGCAGTAGTAGCCCCGGCGGATCGACGATGTCGGACGCCTTGCCATCGAGCGACAGCCGGTTGGCCCGCGTCACTGATGGCCCCATGCTGGCCGGCACCTGGCCCAGCCGGGCAAACATCGGCCGGTGCACATGGCCGCAGGTAATGCCCAGCACGCGCCCACCGGCGCCGGCCAACACCGTGCCTAGCCCCTCGGCGCCACGGCAGCGGTTCTGGTCCTTGCCGTCGATACCGCAAAGAAACGGATGCTGATGCTGGAACACCAGCACCGGCAACTGATCCAGGTCCAGCTCCGCCGCCAGCCAGTCCAGCGCCGGCGTGGCATCGCCATGGTGATGGCCGGCCACGGTCACGTCGAGCCCGATCAGCTTGAGCGCCCCGCCGACCACGCTGGCGCTGTGCAGCGGCCGCGTCACCGTCCACCCCATGTCGGGCCCAAACACTTCAGCCAGATGCTCATGGTCGTCGACATTGCCGGGCACCACGCCGAACACCGTGTCCATGTCCCGCAGCCGTTTGAGGATGGCGCGATAGCTTTCGCTGAAGTCCTCCTCGGCCAGATCGCCGCTGACGATGATCGCGTCGGGCCGCATCGGCCGTAGCCAGGCCAGCACGCGGTCGAGCCGCTCCAGGCGCTCCTTGCTGCCATTTGCATGGATATCGCTGAGCTGGGCGATGATCATCGTTCAGCCCGCCGGCCGCACTAGGGCCACCACCGAGCGCGGCGTCAGCGTCGCCGTACCCGCCGCGATCGGTACCTGGGACAGATTGTCTGATTCCAGCCCCACCACCCAGTCGCCTTGCGGCAGATGCGCCACTACCGGTTCGGTGCGCCGGTTGAACCACATCAGGACTTCATCGTCCTTGTTGCGCAATTGTATCCCCAGCACCGACGCGCCCGACGCTCGCCAATCCTGTTCGCCCATTTCATGGCCGTCCGGATGCAGCCAAACCACGTCCCGCACCCCATGCTTTTCCTGACCCGTCAGGAAGTGATCATGCGTCAGCGCCGAATGCGCCTTGCGGAACTTGCTGAGTGCGGCCACAAAATCCACCAGCGCCCCATCGGCATTTTCCCAGTCCAGCCAGGTGATTTCATTGTCCTGGGCATAGGCATTGTTGTTGCCCTGCTGGGTGCGATAGAGCTCGTCCCCCTGCTGCAGCAGCGGGATGCCACGCGAGAGGAACAGCGTCGCCAGCATGGCGCGGACGTCACGCTTGCGGGCGGCATTGATGGCTTCGTCGTCCGTCTCGCCCTCGACGCCGCAGTTCCAGGACGCATTGTGGTTGTGGCCGTCGCGATTGTCCTCGCCATTGGCCTGATTGTGCTTGTCGTTGTAGCTGACCAGGTCGCGCAGGGTGAAGCCGTCGTGCACCGCCAGCATGTTGACGCCATGACTGGGCTTGCGCCCGGCAAAGTCGAAGATCTCTGCCGAGCCTGCGACCTTGCCCGCCAACGCGCCGATCTTGCCATCCTCGCCGCGCCAGAACTCGCGGATTTCGTCACGATAGGTGTCGTTGTGTTCTTTGAATTCCTTGCCGAACTGGCCCAGGGCGTAGCCGCCCGGGCCCGGGTCCCAGGGTTCAGCAACCAGGATGCACTGGCTGAGGACAGGATCAGCCTTGATCTTTTCAAGCATCACCGCATTGGGGTTGAAGCCGGGATCGCGCCCCAGCACTGTCGCCAGGTCGAAGCGGAAGCCGGAGATACCCATTTCCTGCACCCAATAGCGCAGGCTGTCGATCACCAGCCGCTGCGTGGCCGGATGGTCGCAGCGCAGCGTATTGCCGGTGCCCGTGTCATTGACCAGGTGCTGTTTGCCGTCCACTTCCACGAAGCGGTAATAGGTCCTGGCGTCCAGTCCCATCAGGCTGAGCATCGGCCCATTGGCGTCGCTCTCGCCGGTATGGTTGTACACCACATCCAGGATCACCGAGATGCCGTTCTTGCGATAGAGATCGGTCATGTTCCGTAGTTCCTGCGGCCCGCGCGGCGCCAGCCGCGGATCGATGGCCGAATAGGCCACCGGATTATAACCCCAGGCATTGGTCAGCCCCAGCACCGGCAGATGGCCCTCGTCGATCCAGGCCGCCGTCGGCATCAGCTGCAGCGTATCTACGCCGATGTACTTCAGATGGTCGATGACCCGTTGCGTCGTCAGCGCCGCAATGGTGCCGCGCAATGGCCCCTGCACGCTGGGATGGCGCATGGTGTAGCCGCGCACGTTCATCTCATAGAACAGGCCAGGCGCCTTCTTGCGCGGCAGCAGGTCCTCATTTCCCATATCGCCCACGATCGCCTTGGGGATCAACGGCGCGGTATCGACGGCCTCGCTACGATCAAGACGCAGGCGCGGCGAGCGAACAAAGGCCCGATCCAGCCGCTTGGCATAGGGATCGACCAGCAATTTCATCGGGTCAAAGAACAACCCCTGCTCGGGGTTGTATTCACCATCCGCCCGCAGGCCATAGCGCGTACCGGCAACAAGACCGGACACCAGGCCTGCCCTTATATTGTCGGCATGCACATCGAGTTCGAACCGATCAGTTTCCTGATCCTGCTCGTCAAAAATGGAGACCCAGATCGCAGTCGCACTCTCAGAATATACCGCGAAATTGACGCCATCTTCGGTGAGCGTGGCGCCAAGATGCTCGATACTGCCCCCATTGGGGACCAGCATGGGTTTCATAAACTATCCAGGATTAGGTGATGACGGAGGGTTCTTGGCGACCAGTACGCTGCTTGACGCCCGCCAGTGTTTCGCACAAGGCGATCAATGGTTCCAGAGCATCTTGTGTGTCCAGATTATGCGTGCCGTCGGCCGCTTCATAGCGTTCGAGGTAAAGCCGCAACGTTGCACCCACTGTGCCCGTGCCGGATAGCCGGATCACGATGCGCGAACCATCGGTGAAGCCGATCCGAATGCCTTGCTTGGCACTGGTCGAACCATCGACCGGATCATGATAGGTGAAGTCATCAGCAAAGGCGACCTGTAGGTCTTCCCCAAAACGCTGCCCGGGCAACGACGGGAGCTTTGCCCGCAGATCATCGACCAGTTGACCAGCTATGGTCGCATCGACCTCTTCGTAGTCGTGTCGTGTGTAGTAGTTGCGACCGTAGACTGCCCAGTGCTCACGCACGATCTCATCAACAGACTGCTTGCGAACAGCCAGAATATTGAGCCACAGCACTACCGCCCAAAGGCCGTCCTTTTCACGCACGTGGTTCGATCCAGTGCCCGCACTCTCCTCGCCGCAGATCGTCACGCGACCAGCGTCGAGCAGATTGCCAAAGAACTTCCAGCCCGTGGGCGTCTCGTGCATCTCGATGCCGAGCTTTTCTGCTACGCGATCAGCCGCAGCACTGGTCGGCATGGAGCGGGCAATGCCGGCTATGCCGCGCTTGTAGGCCGGCGCGAGATGGGCATTGGCCGCCAGCAACGCCAGCGAATCCGACGGTGTCACGAACCGGTTCTTGCCGATGATCAGATTGCGGTCTCCATCACCGTCCGATGCAGCGCCGAAATCGGGGCCATCGGCGGTCATCAGCAGGTCATACATGTCCTTGCAATAGACCAGGTTTGGATCGGGATGCCCCTGGCCGAAATCCGGCAGTGGTGTTCCGTTGCGCACCGTCCCCTTTGCCGCGCCCAGCAGATCCTCAAGGATGGTGTGGGCGTAAGGACCGGTAATCGCGTTCATCGCATCGAACATCATGGTGAAGCCAGAGGCAAAAAGGCCTCGGATTGCCGGGAAGTCGAACAGGCTCTCCATCAGCGCCGCATAGTCGGCCACCGGGTCGATCACCTCGACCACCATGTCTCCAGACTTCTGTGTGCCGATGCGATCGAGCGCAACATCGGGCGCATCGATAGACTTGTAGCTCTGGATGACCTTGGTGCGGGCATAGACCGCGTCAGTGATCTTTTCGGGCGCCGGGCCGCCATTGCCGATGTTGTATTTGATACCGAAATCGCCATCGGGCCCACCCGGATTGTGGCTAGCCGACAGCACAAGTCCCCCGAAGGCCTTGTAGTGGCGAATGACGTGGCTGGCCGCCGGCGTAGACAGCAGGCCGTTCTGGCCAACCATCACGCGGCCAAAACCATTGGCTGCGGCCAGCCGTATGGCCTTCTGGATGGCGACATCATTGTAGAACCGGCCGTCGCCGCCGATCACCAGGGTCTGGCCGGCAAAGCCTTCCAGGCTGTCAAAGATGGCCTGGACGTAGTTTTCGACGTAATTGGCCTGCTGATAGACGGTCACCCGTTTGCGCAGACCGGACGTGCCGGGCTTCTGGTCCGCGTAAGGCGTGGTTTTAATTGTCTGGATGTTCATTGCTGTCGAGCCCGCTGATTTTTGCATAGAGGCTGGCATAGCGCGCCGCGCTGGTTTCCCAGGAAACGTCTGACTTCATGCCTCGCCGCTGAATTTTCTTCCAGACCTTGTCATCATTGAACAGACGCACGGTCTTGCGAATGGCCTCGTAGAGTGCCTGAGCGCTACCGGGATCAAACACCACGCCAGTGGCAACCTCAGCGGCAAGCGCTGCAGGGTTGGCATCAATAACGGTATCGGCCAAGCCGCCGATCCGGCTGACCACAGGCACACAGCCATAGCGCAGGCCATACAATTGCGTCAGCCCGCATGGCTCGAAACGCGACGGAATGACAATGGCATCACAGCCGCCCTGCATCAGATGCGACAGGGCCTCATTATAGCCACTGGCCATGCTGATCTTGCCCGGGTGGCGCATGGCCTGATGCCGGAATCCGTCCTCAAGATAGGCCTCGCCCGCACCCAGCACGGCCAGCCGGCCGCCAAGATCGACCAGGCCATCGACCACCTGAAGCAGCAAGTCCATGCCCTTCTGGTCCGTCAACCGACTGACGACGCAGAACAGTGGGCCGTCGCTTCCGTCCAGCCCGAATTTTTCCACCAGCGCTTGCTTGTTGGCTTGGCGCAGATTGATCGTATTGGCCGAGAAATTCTGTACCAGCGCCTTGTCGACCGTGGGGTCCCAGGCTTGGGTATCGATGCCGTTCAACACACCACTGACCGTGTCAGCCCGCCCGTTGAGCAGGCCTTCAAGGCCCATTCCAAACTGCGGCGTGCGGATCTCATCAGCGTAATTGGGGCTGACGGTCGTGACGTAGT
>JAHJOS010000597.1 GCA_018820005.1 Alphaproteobacteria bacterium
CCCGAAGCACTGGCGGCGCTACAAGAAACCTATGACGCGACTCAGGCCGGTGTTTCTAGCCTTTTCGAATCCCTAAGCCTGTCCATTGAGGATGGCGCGCTCGATGGGCTGCAGCTGGCTCGCGAGCAGATCAGTACCAAAGGAAAAACCGAAGAGGAGATTTCACAGGCGATAGCGGATTGGTTCGGCAAAGCCGCCGACTCCATGACCGCCGAACTGAACAAGGTTTTCGCCACCGGCCTGGATCTCGACCTTGCCGGAATGCAAGCCTTTGTCGGGAACCTCCAGGGCGTCAACGAGGTTTTGCGCTATCTCGACGTGTCGATGTACGACATGACAGTAGCGGGCGGCAAGCTGGCCGAAGCGCTGTCCGCTGCATCGGGTGGGCTGGATGCGCTGGCTACAAACTCGCAGACCTACTACGCGGCGTTCTTCAGCGAAGCCGAGAAGACTGCCGACACCATCGACTCCATAAAGCGGGCTTTCGAGTCTGCAGACGTGGAGCTAGTCGGTTCCCGCGAGGCGTACCGGGCCATGGTCGAAGATATCGACCTGACCACGCAAGCCGGGCAGGAAATGTTCTCGCTGATGATGGCCCTGTCTGGTCAGGCTGCGCAGTATTTCAGCATCGTCGAACAGCAGGCGGCGCAGAAGGCGGCAGAGGCGACAGCGCTCCTTGTGGGTGCAGTCGACAAGTCCTATGTTGCCCTTCAGCGGTCCATTGCGGCTCAGCAGCGCGATCTGCAGGAGTCGGCCGGCAAGGCTGCGAGCAACATCAGTGCGCTGACAGGCATCGGCAATTCGCTCGATGCAGCGCTCAAGCGGTTGCGCGGCACCTCGGACGAGACGGTCAAGTCGCTTCGAGCTCAGGCAGTGATGACGCTCAACAGCGCGCTTGTTCAGGCGCGGTCGGGCCAGTCGCTGGCGGGCTATGAGGGGCTTCAAGACGCGCTCGATACCGCCTCACAGATGGATACGGCGCTGTATGGCTCGCTTGAGCAATTCGAGCGGGATCAGGGGCGCACCGCCAACCTGATTGCTGAGCTCGGAAAGGTCAACGGCAAGCAGCTGACAGCCGAAGAGGAGCTTCTCAAGAAGTACGAGACGCAGCTTTCGAAACTGGATCAGCAGCTGGCATTCGCTCAGGCGCAACTGGACGCGCTCAACGGCGTTGACTCCTCGATTCTCAGCGTAGCCGAAGCCATCCAGGCGATGAACACGTCTGTGGTGGCGGCACTGGCTGCAATGGGCGGCGAAACCGGGAAGAACGCAACGCCCGGTAATGTCGGCACGCTGGCTGATTCGGTCTATCGCTCCGTCCTGGGGCGCGAGGCTGATGCGGCTGGTTTGGCGTACTGGCAGGGCGAGGTTGCGAGCGGAAACATTCGCCTGGATCAGCTTGAGCAAGCCATTAAGAACGCAGCCAAGGCCAACGGGGAAATCCCAGGCTTCGCAGTGGGCGGCTACACGGGCGCTGGCGACAAATACGACCCGGCCGGCATCGTCCATAAGGGTGAGGTTGTCTGGTCGCAGTCCGATATCGCCAAGTGGGGCGGCGTCGGGGCAGTCGAGGCTATGCGCACCAGTGGTCCTCAGCTCGAAGTCACCGGCCCGTCGCGTATCTACAACGCCAGTCAGACGGCGGCGATGCTGGGTGGGGGAGGCGATAGCGGGTCGGTTGCTGAGCTACGACAACTGCGAGCCGAGATCCACAACGATCTCCGGCAGATGGCGAAGTTCATGGAGCAAACAGCCACCAGCACACGCCAGATAAACCAGTCAGGCATCCAGATCGTCGGCACCGTTCAAACGAAAGGAGTGGCTGCATGAGCGTTATGAAGGTTGTGCCGCCCGTTGAGATAACGCCGGCCAAGATAATCAGCAACAACGTGCCGGACACGGATTATCCGGCATGGGTTGCTGGCACTTATACGCAAGGGGATCGACGCATCGTCGGCATCAATGCGTATGAGGTGCTGGCCGAATCAACTACCGACGCTCCGCTAGATGGGATTGCCAAAGCGGTTCCGTCCTGGCTGGACCTGGGGCCGATCAACCGCTGGCGGATGTTCAAGAAGCGGGCCGGCAACACGTGGTCCATTGGGACATACACCGAAAACCCAGAAAGCATTGACGTCACTATCCGCCCGTCTGCGCGAATCAATTCGTTCGGCCTGGTCGGCGTCCGTGCGGCAAGCGTGCAAGTCCAAATGATCGTTGATGGAGAAGTCGTCTACGACCAGACGTTTGCCATGTCGCTCAAGGCA
>JAHJOS010000598.1 GCA_018820005.1 Alphaproteobacteria bacterium
CGCTGCTGGAGCAGACGGTCGAGGGTAGCTACGCCACGTTTTTCAACGCGGTCCGCCGCCGCGGCGCATAGTCAACGCCACCGCGAACCAGCCAGATCAGCGCGCGGCCGCCGCGCTGCGCAGGCGGATTGCCGCCGCAGCCGCCTTGGGGTCTGGTGGCAGCACGGCATTCTTGAGCGCAATCGAATAGGGATGGGTTGGATTGTCCAGCACCGTGCGGGCGTCGCCACTTTCGATGACCACGCCCTTCTGCATGATGATGACCCGATCGGAGATGTAGTACGCCGTTGCCAGGTCGTGGGTGATGTAGATGATGGAGACCTTGAGCTCGTCGCGCAGCGCCCGGAACAGGTTGACGATGGACATGCGCAGCGAGGCATCGACCATGGACACCGGCTCGTCGGCCACGATCAGCTTGGGGGACGGGATCAGCGCCCGGGCGACCGCCACGCGCTGCAGCTGACCGCCGGACAGTTCATGTGAGAACCGCCCCTTGATCTCGGCCAGCGACAGGCCGACCCGCTGCAGCGCTTCGTCGGTCAGGCGCTCCTTGTGGGACTGATCATTGGCGCCGCAAAAACGGTGTGCAGTGGCGAACAGATAGGCATCGACAGGCGTCAGCGGATTGAAGGCCTCAAAGGGGTTCTGAAACACCGGCTGCACCTTGGCCATGAAGGCCTCACGCTGCTCGCGGCTGCGAATGGTGCCGATATCGAGGCCATCAAACACCAGGCGACCGCCATCTGGCACTTCATTGCCCAGGATCATCTTGGCCATGGTCGACTTGCCCGAGCCACTTTCGCCCACGATGGCGAAGATCTCGGGCCTGTCGGCATCAAGCGCAAAGCTGACGTCATCGACCGCTTTGATGGACTGGCGCGAAAACAATCCGCCGACTGGATAGCGCTTGGTGACATGGTCGAGTTCGAGCAGATGGCTCATTTGACGGCGACCTCCCCGGCACGGAAGCAAGCGACGCGACCGCCGATGGCACTGGGCAGCATATCGGGCACCTCCTTTGAACAGCGATCAATGGCGATGGGGCAGCGCGGATGGAAGCGACAGCCCGAGGGCGGATTGGCCAGGCTCGGCGGCTTGCCGCCCAGGCTCTTGCGGGTGGAGATATCGCCAATGCGGGGCAGGCTGGCGATCAGGTGCGCCGTATAGGGATGCTGCGGCGTGTCGAACATGGCCTGGGTGGGCGCCTCCTCCGCCAGCCGCCCGGCATACATGATGGCGAGACGATCGGTGATGGCGGCGTGCACCGACATGTCGTGGGTGACAAAGACCACTGAGGAACCCAGACGCTCCTGCACTTCCTTGATCAGCCCCAGCACATCCTGCTGCACCAGCACGTCGAGCGCCGTGGTCGGCTCGTCGGCAATGATGAACTCGGGTTCGCAGACCGTGGCCAGGGCAATGGTTACGCGCTGGCGCATACCGCCCGAGAGCTGGTGCGGAAAGGCCTCGAGCACGTTGGGATCAAGGCCGAGCTTTTGCAGATGGCTTTCCACCCGTGCCCGAAAAGCGGCACGGTCGAGCCCCATGTGGCGGAAGGCGAAATTGTTGAAGGCATGCTTGATGCGTCGCACCGGGTTCAGCACGCTCATGGAACCCTGCATGATGTAGCTCAGGTTCTGCCAACGCGCGGCCTTCATCTTGCCGGGCTCGGCATAGACATCGATGTGCTTGCCGCCGAAATCAAAGCTCACGCTGCCATCGACCACGCGCATGGGCGGGCGGATGGCTCCGGCAATGGTCTTGATCAGCGAGGTCTTGCCGGACGAGGATTCTCCGGCGATGCCGTAGATCTCGTTGCGGCGCACGGTCAGGCTGATGCCATCGACGGCGCGCACCTCGCGCCGGACGCCGAATAAATCGTTGATGTAATAGGCCTTGAGATCCCTGATGGTCAGGACATCGGCTGCCTGGGTCACCGGACGTTCGGTCGTCATTGCCGCAGTCATGTTCAGGCTCCCATGCGCGCGAGACGGCTGCGCGGATCGATGTATTCGTTGACCGACATGGCCAGAAGGAACAGGCCCAGGAACAGGATCACCACGGCAAGCATGGGCACGGCGATCCACCACCAGATGCCCGCGACCATCGCCGAATGGGCATTGGCCCAATAGATCATGCCGCCGATGGTGGGGCGGTTGATGTCGGAGAAGCCGAGGATGGAGAGGGTGACCTCCAGGCCGATAGCCCAGATCAGATTGTTCATGGTGGTGAAGAAGACGATGGGCATGACATAGGGCAGGTGTTCGCGGAACAGCACCTGGCCGGTGCGCATGCCCGAGAAGGCCGCGTGGCGGGTGAACTCACGGGTGCGCAACGACAGAGCGGCCGACCGGATCAGCCGGCTGTCATGGGTCCAGCCCAATAGGGCAGCTGTCAGGGCGAGCACGCCCCATGTCATCTGGTCGCGCATGACAAAAACCAGCAGCAGCAGAATCGGAATATTGGGCAGGGCACCGAGCGTATCGTTGAAAGCCATGATGATCTGGTCGGTCTTGCCGCCGACATAGCCCGAGACCAGGCCGACCACGATGGCAATGATGCGGCTGATGATCGCCACGACCAGGCCGAACATCAGCGTGTTGCGCATCGAGGCGGCCAATTGCCAGAACATGTCCTGCCCGCGGCTATTGGTGCCCAGCCAATATTCGGGGCCGGGCGGCATGTCGGGGATCACCGCATAGGTCATCATCTCGTCGTAGGGCGCGAAGAAGGATGCCACCACCAGGCCCAGGATGATCAGGATCAGCAGCGTGCCGAACAGGAATTCGCGATTGTAGCGCAGCAGGTCGCGCAGGACTTTGAACATGGCGCTATCCCAGTTTTACGCGTGGATCGATGAGCGGATAGAGGATGTCGATGAGGAAGACCGCAGTGGCCACGGCGATCACCGAGAAGGTCGTCACGCCCAGCACCAGGCTATAGTCGCCGGCATAGATGCCCGCGATCATCAGCTTGCCGATGCCGGGATAGTTGAAAATGAACTCCACGATCACCGCGCCGCCGAACACATTGCCCAGGCTGAGTGCCAGACCGGTGACCTGGGGCAGCATGGCGTTGCGCGCAACATACTGGGAGAAGACCGTGCGCGAGGGCACGCCGGCCAGCTCGGCATAGACGACGTAATCATCGGTGACGATGTTGGAGACCAGCGAGCGCATGGAAACGAACCAGCCACCCATGCCCACCAGCACCAGGGTCAGTGCCGGCAGGGTGCCATATTGAATGACCGAGGAGATATAGGCCCAGCTGGCAGCCGGCGTCAGGTTGAGCTGGGCGCCGCCGCTGATGGGCAGGATGGGCCAGAGGAAGCCGAAGACAATCAGCAGCGTCAGGCCCGTGATATAGGTGGGAATGGGCTGCAGGGCCATCACGAACAGGCCAACCAGCTTGATAGCGCGGCTGTTGCGGAAATAGCCCGCAATGGCGCCCAGCAGATTGCCGATGACCCAGGAGATCAGCGTTGCCAGGGTGAGCAGGCCAATGGTCCAGGGCAAGGCGCGGCCAATAATGGTCATCACCGGCGTCGGGAAGGCCGACAGCGACGGGCCGAAATCGCCGCGCAGCACGCGGCCCCAGAACAGGAAATACTGTGAGATCAGTGAACCATCGGTGCCATAGAGTTCGCGCAGCGACTGGCGCAGCACTTCGACCGTCCGCGGATCGGTGGCGCCGAAATTGGTGAGCAGGGACACCGTCTGTTCCACCGGATCGACCGGCGAGAAATGCGCAATCAGAAACGACAGGGTGACACCGGTCACCACCACAAACACAAACTGGCCAAAGCGCTTGGCGACGTAATTGAGATAGCCGTTCATCAGAACCCCGATCTTGCGGCAGAAAAGGCGGGAGCCGGCCGGCTGAGGCCGGCTCCCGTTTGATCGATCAAGGTTTGGGTGCGTCGGGATTGGCCTGCAGTGCCACGATCATGTAGCGCAGGTTGCTCCAGTTCGGCCCCGAGGCGGCGTAGGGATTGTCGATGCTGGGATAGTTGGTCCAGTAGGTGGTGTCGAATGGCGCAAACTTGTTATATGCCATCAACGGGATCATCGGCATTTCCTCGACCACCAGCTTGAGGTAGTCGCGGCCCAGTTCAACCACGTCTGGCGAGTCGAAGGCCAAAGTGCGGTTGCGCTCGACCAGCGCGTCCAGGCGCGGATCTTCCCAGCGCTGCAGATTGCGGGGTGGCTGAGGTTCACCAAGCGGCCGGATGAAGTCGCTATGGTAGCTGTCGAGGAAGAAGCTCAGGTCCGGGTGACCGCCCCAGGTCTCGACGGTCCAATAGATGGCCGTTTCGAAATCACCGGTACCCAGGCGCTGGCCATTGGTCGGGCCCGCGACATCAACCGTGGTCTTGATGCCGGCCTGGCTCCACTGCTGGGCGATTGCCGTGCCGGCGCGTGCCAGCGTGGGTATGGCATCGCCTTCCACCATCATGCGGATTTCAAACGGCTTGCCGTCCGGCTGCATCCACTGATTGCCGTTCTTGGTAAAACCGGCCTTCTGCAGCAGTTCGGTTGCGGCTTGCACGTCCTGTTTCCACCAGCCATAGCCGAAGGAGCGCTTGAGGTCGGCAGCGTCGGTGGGGATCTGGTCTGGCCACTGCCCACGCACCATATCGGCCAGCTGGCTGGCGATATCGGGGTTGTAGGGGTGAACCTTCTGGGTGCCGGTATCGACCTCGAAATTGACCAGCCAATCCTGCAAAGGAATGAAATAGTCTTCCGGCGCAGAACCCGTGGGGGGAACACCCAGAGCCGACAGGTTCGCTGCACCACGATATGAACCGAGCGCAACGGCGCGGATATCGATGAGCATAGCGAGTGCCCAACGTACGTCCTTGTTGTCGAACGGCGCCTTCTTGAGGTTGAACAGCACCGAGGGCAGCGTCGGATCAGGATGGGCGAAGGGGAAATGAGACTGCCAGGCGGCAACCGTGTCATTGTCCTTCATCAGCGAGAACATGCCTTCGGGCGCGATATCGTTGATCACATCCAGATTGTGATTGCGCTGGGCAATCACGCGCGCTTCAGGGTTACCTGAGGCAGCATAGACGACATATTTGACGTCGGGCGCGGTGTCTTGAAGCATGCCGATGCTGGTGCGCTGCCAGTCGTCGCGCAGCTTCCAGATGGCCCAGTTGCCGCCCTTGTCATAGCTGTTCAGCACATAGGCGCTCAGCGAAATGGGCGGATTGTTGTTGAAGGCCAGCGGATCTTCGACCTTCTCGAACACATGCTTTGGCATGATCCAGGCCGCGTTCCAGCGCACCGTAAAGGTGGAGTGGAACCGCGAATTGGGCTGCTTGAGATGGAAGATGACCGTGTTGCGGTCAGGCTGCTCCATGCTCTCGACATTGAGCGTAAAGGGAGCGCTCCAACCCATGCCAGGGTGATCGATCTGGGTCTGGACGGTATAGACCAGATCATCGGCGGTGAACTCGACGCCGTCGCTCCAGTAGATGCCTTCACGCAGCTTCACCGTCATGGTGGTGAAATCGTCATTGTAGATCGGCGGCTCGGACGCCAGCGCATTGGTCCAGGCGTCGGGACCGCCTTCGGGATTGATCCACCACAGTGTATCGGTGGTCAGCTGCTGCTGGCCATTGACACTGGCGCCGCCGCCGGGCGCCCATAGGTTGAACCAATCGGCGTTTTGGGCGGTCGGACCTTGCACGATCAGCGCCTCGTTGCGCGGAATGCCGGCAATGAAATCCTGACCGAACGATGGCAGCGCCAATAGCGACACAACCGCAGCCAGGGCTATTTTTCTAAAGAGCCTCATGCGTTTCCTCCTGGGGGCTCGCAACGCGAGCCTTTCCTCAATGGACGGCGGGCCGCCCTCCGGACCGATTTGCCCACGCCGCACTCCCTCAAGCGCTCTCAACTCCCCGCAGGCAGCAGGTCCACGGCTGCTTTATCGACAATTTTGCCGCGACCGGCAAGTCAAAATGTCAATAAAGCTCCAAAATCTGCGCAAAATTCCGCAAAGACGCGCCTGATGACGGCATTATTATTGACAAAGAGACGTTTTTGCCTAGGATTTGGCTGGCATCGCACGCCCATTCGGGCAGCGGTGACAACCCGCATCATGCCGGCCGGTCTTCTGGAGGAGGCTCGGCGACCATCCCGCCCAGAGGAATCTCATGACTACCCCGATCAAAGTCTCAACGACGGTGCATGCTGACCAGCCGACAGAGCCCTACCACCCGCTGTGGAACTGGTTCGGCTATGATGAGCCGAACTACACCTATTCCCCCCATGGCAAGAAACTGCTCGGCGAACTGACGGCGCTGAGCAACACGCCGCCGCATGTGCGCACGCATAATCTGCTGACCTCGGGCGATGGCGTGGCCGCACTCAAATGGGGCTCGACCAACGCCTACACCGAAGATGCCCAAGGTAATCCGGTCTATGACTGGACCATCATGGACAAGATCTTTGATGCCTATGTGGAGGCGGGCAATACGCCGCTGGTGCAGATTGGCTTCACCCCTGAGGCGCTTTCGGACTTCGAGGGTGACTACAAGCACCACTGGGAGCCAGCCGACAAATACGCGACGATCATGACCGGCTGGGCATCCCCACCGAATGATCTCAAGAAGTGGGGCGACTTGATCTACGCCTGGGCCCGCCACATGGCTGATCGCTATGGCGAGGAGAAGGTGTCGAGCTGGCCGTGGGAAGTGTGGAACGAGCCTGACGGGCTCTATTGGCACGGCACGATCCCGGACTATTGCGAGATGTACGACGTCAGCGCCAAGGCGGTGAAGCGCGCCCTGCCCAAGGCCCGCGTCGGCGGCCCACACACCTGCGGTGGTTTCTCCAACCCGAAGGCACAGACCTTCCTGCGCCAGTTCCTGCAGTATGTGGTGGACCACAATTCGCCGATCGACTTCATAGCCTTCCACGCCAAGGGCAATCCGGTGATCTGGCACGATCACGTCCGCATGGGCGTGCACAAGCAGCTGCGCGACATCGAGGCCAATCTGGACATCATCAACGAGTTTCCCACGCTGCGGCATCTGCCGGTTATCATCGGGGAAAGCGATCCAGAGGGCTGCGCTGCCTGTTCGGCCCGTGTGCATCCGCAAAATGGCTACCGCAACGGGCCGCTCTACGGCGTCTATGTGGTGGAAAGCATGCTGCGCACCTATGAACTGGCGCGCGCCAAGAACATCCACATTGAAGGCGCAGTGACATGGGCTTTCCTGTTTGACGATCAGGCCTGGTATGACGGGTTCCGTGATCTGGCCACCAATGGCGTGGACAAGGCCGTGCTCAACGGCTTCCGCATGCTGGGCAAGCTTGGCGGCGACTGGCTTTCAACCCAGAGCAGCCATCGGCGCGATCTCACCGACATCATGGAACATGGCGTGCGCGGCGAGCCCGACGTCAACATCGTCGCCACCCGGGACGACAAGGGCGTGAGCGTTCTGGTCTGGCACTATCACGATGACGATATCGCTGGCCCCGATGCGGAAGTCAGCATAGCGATCGACGGCTGGGGCGACCGCAAGGCTTCGCTCACACACTTCCGCATGGACGAGACGCACTCCAATTCCTTCGGGGTGTGGAAAGCCATGGGCAAGCCCGAGAACCCGCAGGGTGCCGACTACGCCAAGCTGGAGGCCTCGGGCCAGCTGGCCCAGGTCGAAGATGTTGCCAGCGTTGCGGTGAGCGGCGGCAAGATAGAGCTTCGGACCACTCTTCCACGCCAGGGTGTCTCCCTCCTGCGCCTGGACTGGTAGGCCGAACCAAGGGGCGCGCCTGCCTTGGCAGGTGCGCCTCCCGATTTTTCGCCAGCCTAGCCAAGGCGATTGAGGTAGCGCGCCTTGCTGGGCTGCAAATGGTCCACACACAATTGCGCCAGCACCCAGTTGTCGTGACCCTGCAGCATGTCGATCATCAGCCGGTGATGCTCATGGGCGATGCGCAGGGCGTCTGTATTGGCCATGGAATTGGCCCGTACCGGCAGGCTGAGCCGCATGTAAAGCTCAATGGACTGCACCAGATGATCATTGCCGCAGGCGCCGAACAGGGTGAGGTGGAAGCGGTCGTTGGTTTCGTGCACGCCGCGCAGGAACCCCGCCTCGATATGGCGTCCGTGTTCGGCATGAATGGCCATGAGTTCATCGATCAGGCTGGCGGGCGCAGGCAGCGGAATCCATAATGCCGCCTGCCGCTGCAGCAGTTCACGGACCGCATAGATCTCCTGCACCTGCTTGGGGGTCAGCGAGCGCACCGTGGCGCCGCGATTGCGCTCGCGCACGACAATGCCCATGGCCTCAAGCTCAACCAGCGCCTGCCGAGCAAAATGCCGGGTGACTGCGAACCGGGCAAGCAGCGTATCCTCGGTCAGGCGCGTGCCCGGGGCCAGCCGACCAAAGATAATGTCTTCCTCGAGCGCACGCGCGATGGAGAGATCATCATGCTCCTCGACGTCAGTATCGGTTGCAGCTGTCACGTTGGGCTCCTGGCAATCGCGACCATTCTAGCGCGGTTTATCTGTCGGGTCGAACCCAGACAGTCGGTAGGTGTCCTCAACCAGTCGCAGGCTTTCCAGATTGTCCTGCGGGTTGGTTTCAAAGGCCTGGCCGCTGTCCAGGCAATCGATGAAGTGGGCGATGGCAGCATCATAGGAACCTTGATAGCTCGCCTCGGCATCAAACTGCTCGCTACGCCGGGCAACGCCAACTGCGTCCAGACGATCGCCATCCAGGGTCAGTGTGCCGCGCGTACCGATGATGCGCAACTGGTCGCGCGGACCCGGCGGCGCGCCATGCACGGCGAGGTTGCCGGTCACCTGGACCAGGGCGCCGTCGCTGCGGCGGCGTAGCGTAATGGCTGCGATGTCTTCGGCGACGATATCGTCGTTGCTGCGCTCGAGTTGCGCCGCCACGACATCCATTTCCCCCAGCAGGAAGCGCAGCGTATCGAGCTGATGGATCAACACTTCCATCACCAGCAGCCGCTGCTGCCGCGCGAAAAACGGCTGCCGAACCAGCGCCGGTCGCTGGCCATGCGCATCGGCAATCATGCCGCTGGAGAGAAAATCGAGCCGCACCTGCCGAACCTCACCGGCCAGACCCTCGTCGAGCCAGGATTTGAGGCGCCGGTACCAGGCGCGGAAGCGCCAGTTTTCGTGCACCATCAGGCGGACACCCTCGGGCAATTTATTGACCACGGCCTCGGCGGCTGCATGGGTGACGGCGAGCGGCTTCTGGCACAGGATATCAATGCCGCGGGCGACCGCCATTTCGACCAGTACTGCATGGTGCTCTCGTGGCGCGCAGATATCGACAGCGTCAAGTGCCGCCGCGTCAAACATGGCCTGGGCAGATGGATAAACCTGGGGAATTGCAAAGGCTTGCCCCCGCGCGCCGGCGGCTTGGTCAGACGGGTCGGCAATGGCGACCAGCGTGACGCGCTCGCCCAACCGGCGCCAGGCCGGCAGATGATAGCCGGCCACCCAGCCGGCCCCGACCACCCCGATGCGGCGGGGTCCCTGCACGTCCGCCCGCATATTCAAGCCTCCTGCAACACTATATTTGTCAATAATCTATCGGACAATGCGCGATCGCAAAAGCAGTTTAGTGAGAAAGAACGGCGAACTTGCTCCGCCGCGCCCAGCTTCTTTATTGACAATTCGCATCTCGCGGCTAAGTTGACCCCACAAGCGACGGCGGCCATCAGCGCCCGATGCGGGAGGATTGTATTGTGTCCAACGGGCTGCGCCGCAAGCTGACCAACTATGGTGACCAGGGGTTTTCCCTGTTTTTGCGCAAGGCGTTCATCAAAGCGATGGGCTATTCCGACGATGCGCTCGATCGGCCTATCGTGGGCATTGCCAATACCTATTCGACTATAATCCCTGCCACGGCAATGTTCCCCAGCTGATCGAGGCGGTCAAACGCGGCGTCATGCTCAATGGCGCCCTGCCGATGGTGTTTCCGACCATTTCGATCCACGAGAGCTTTGCCGCGCCCACCTCCATGTATCTGCGCAATCTGATGGCGATGGAGACCGAGGAGATGATCCGCGCCCAGCCCATGGACAGCGTGGTGCTGATCGGCGGCTGCGACAAGACGTTGCCAGCCCAGATCATGGCTGCGGCATCGAGCGAGATTCCCGCTATCTTCCTGCCGACCGGCCCGATGGCCACGGGCCATCACAAGGGTGAGCGCCTGGGCGCCTGCACCGACTGCCGCCGCATGTGGGGGCGGTTCCGGGCCGGGGAAATCGACGAAGCCGAAATCATCGAAGTCAACAACAAGCTGGTCAGCTCCATCGGCACCTGCACGGTGATGGGCACAGCCAGCACCATGGCCAATCTGACCGAAGTGATGGGGCTATGCCTGCCCAAAGCCGGTTCAGCACCGGCCACCGATTCGGAACGCATGCGTCTGGCAGAAACAACGGGCGCACAAGCTGCTAAGCTGGCCAGCGAAGGTGGCCTGACCGTGCGCGAACTGCTGACCCCCAGCGTAATCAAGAATGCCCTGGTTGCGCTGCAGGCCATGGGTGGCTCGACCAATGCCGTGGTGCATCTGGCTGCCATTTGCGGACGGCTCGGCTTCAAGCTGGACATGGATCTTCTCGACCAACTGGGCCAGCGCGTGCCCCTGCTGGTGGATCTGCAGCCATCGGGCCAGCACTATATGGCCGAATTCCATAAAGCCGGCGGCGTGCCGGCGCTACTCAAGGAAGTGCGCAGCGAACTGGATCTGGCTGCCCCCACCGTTTACGGCAGCACGCTTGGCACAATTGTCGATGGCGTAGTCGATGAGCCCGGCCAAACCATCATCCGCACCATGGCCGCGCCGCTCAAGCCGGTGGGCACGCTGGCCGTGCTCAAGGGCAATCTGACGCCGCGCGGCGCCGTCATCAAGCAATCGGCAGCCTCCAAGGCGCTGATGCAGCATACCGGCCGGGCCGTGGTGTTCGACAGTGTCGAAGACCTCAGCAACCGGATCGACAGCGACGACCTCGATGTCACCGCCGATGATGTGCTGGTATTGCGCAATGCCGGCCCCAAGGGTGCGCCGGGCATGCCGGAGGCCGGCTATCTGCCCATTCCGCGCAAGCTGGCCCGGCAGGGCGTCAAAGACATGGTGCGCATCTCCGATGCCCGCATGAGCGGCACTGCCTTTGGCACGGTGATCCTGCATATCTCGCCCGAGGCGGCGGACAACGGACCACTGGCAATCGTGCAGACCGGGGACATGATAACCCTCGATGTGGCGGGGCGTCGGATTGACCTGAACATCGACAATGCCGAGTTCGCGCGGCGCATGGCGGCCCTGCCCGAGCGGGCTGCAGCTCCGGCGCGTGGCTACGCCAATCTTTACCACAACCATGTCATGCAGGCCGACGAGGGCGCCGATTTCGACTTCCTGCAGGTCGCCCCGTGAGCGCTCCGGACGCGCCGCTGTGCCTGGCGCCGATCGCCCTCCCCGGTCCTCTTGGCCAGCAGCTGCCGGTCGGTACAATCGACAGCCATTTCCATGTGTTCGACAATGCCGCCCCGCTCAACACGCCACGCAGCTATACGCCTCGGATCCTGACTCTGGATGATTGGCTGGCCTATGCCGGCCTGGTGGGAATCGAGCGCGGCGTGCTGGTACAGCCCAGCGTCTATGGCGTTGACAATAGCGTTTTGCTGGCCGCCCTGTCCCGCCAACCAGACCGCCTGCGCGGCGTGGTCGTGATCGCGCCTGATACCGGCGACGCTGAACTCGCACGTCTGAACCAACATGGCGTGCGTGGGGTGCGCATCAATCTGCGCAACAAGGGCGGGATTGGGCTGGATGCCCTCGCCGCGCTGGCGCCGCGCATCCGCGCACTGGGCTGGCATGTGCAGTTCCAGGTCGGCCCCGAGACCATCGCGACCGTTGCGGCGCTGACCGCGCAATATGGGATTGTCGGCGTCATCGACCATCTGGCCTTCATGCCGCTCGATCCAGCCGGCGCGGCGCTGGACGCTTTGCGCCGCGTGCTCGACAGTGCGCGGGTTCTGCTCAAGATCTCGGCGCCGTACCGGCTGCGTGACACGGCCAATCACGCCGGCTACCGTCACGTGGTCGCCGCCCTGTCCGGCAGCCACCCTGATCGGCTGCTTTGGGCCAGCGACTGGCCACATACTGAACTGTTCGACACCATGGTGGACGACGCGGCTCTGGTATCCCTCAGTCTGGCCGCGGTGCCAACGGCAGCACAACGCCAGGTGTTCAGCCAGAACGCCACCTCCCTTTACTGGGCGCATTGACTGTTTCTATCGGAGAAGGGCGTCGCCCTTTGCCGATGCTGGCGAGGTCAACTGAAACAGCGTCGATTCAATGGCCGGCTTCTTGGGGGAAAAGGGCGTTGCAAGCCTGACCATTCCGCGGCGATTGGGCGAAGCGCCAAAGCCGACCTCGGTGGAATAGCGGGCGGCTGGCTATCGTGGTGGGCGTGACAGCGCCCGCCTGACGCCGATGCGCAATATTGGCCACAAAAACGATCAGATTGAGGACCAGGCGAGGGCGTCATCACCTGATGATCATGGCGACGATACAATTGCCGTGACAAAGGGTTTATGACGCAGTGAATTGCACAGATAGTGCAATCGCGCGGCATTTTGCGCCGCCAAGCCGGAGACGAACCAATAATGGCACGACCACGCCAAGCCAGCGGCTCAAGTCTTTTTGGGCTGCTGCGCCCCTACTGGGTCTGGATTTCGGGGCTTGTTGCGCTGACGATAGCGAGCAATGCGCTCAACCTTGTGGGGCCACAGCTAATCTCGGGCGCCATCGATGGCATCGACAAGGCTGGCAGCAATCTCACCCTGTTCGTCGTGCAGTTTTCGACCCTGGCAGCAGGTATTTTCGTGCTGACCTATCTGCAGTCTATCGTCCAGACCCTGGCATCCGAACGTGTGGCGCGGGACCTGCGGACGCAGTTGATTGCCCGAATTGCCGAGCAGGACTTCGCCTATGTGCAAAAGGTGACGGCATCACAATTGCTCACCAATCTGACCTCCGATGTTGACGCGATAAAATCCTTCGTATCGCAGGCGGTGTCATCGATCGTCTCGTCGCTGTTCCTGATTATCGGCGCCAGCGTGCTGCTGCTGCTTATCGACTGGCAGCTGGCGCTGGCAGTGCTTGGCGTCGTCCCGATTATCGCGGGCACGTTCTATTTCGTGCTCAGCCGGGTGCGAAAGCTGTTCCGTAAGTCACAGGAAGCCATCGACTGGCTCAATAGCGTCATCAACGAATCCATCCTGGGCTCGTCATTGATCCGCCTGCTCAATTCGCAGGCGCTCGAATATGACAAGTTCCTGGCAGCCAATACCCAGGCCAAGACCATCGGCATGAGCATCCTCCGGCTGTTCGCCGCAATGATCCCCATCATCACTTTTGCCACCAATCTGGCGACGCTGACGATTGTGGTCTTTGGCGGTCATCTGGTGATCTCCGGCACGCTCACGCTGGGCAATTTCACGGCGTTCAATTCCTACCTCTCGATCCTGATCTTTCCGATCCTGATCATCGGCTTCATGAGCAATGTGGTGGCGCAGGCCACGGCGTCGTATGACCGGATCACAACCGTACTCAACGCCGCTGTCCCAGCGGCTACCGGCAGTCTGGTCGCGGACATCAGGGGCACTATCGCCGTCGAAAAACTGACTGTGCAGTATCAGGATCGTGCGGTACTCGATGGGGTGAGCTTCACGGCCAATGCGGGAACGCGAACCGCGGTGATCGGGCCGACCGCGGCGGGCAAGACGCAATTGCTCTATGCCATTACCGGCCTGATCGTGCCGCAGTCCGGCCGTGTCAGCTACGACGGGGTCGCCCTGGGTGAGTACGACCGACAGTCGCTGCATCAGCAAGTGGGTCTGGTGTTCCAGGACAGCGCGACGTTCAACCTGACCCTGCGCGAGAACATCGCCTTTTCAAATACGGTTGACGACGAGAGCCTGAAGAAAGCCATTGCCACTGCGGAGCTGGATGACTTTATCGCAGCCCTGCCGCAGGGGCTCGATACTGTCGTCTCGGAACGCGGCACCAGCCTTTCAGGCGGGCAGAAGCAGCGCATCATGTTGGCCCGGGCGCTCGCGCTGAACCCGCGCGTGCTGTTGCTCGACGATTTTACGGCCCGCGTCGACGCCCGCACCGAAGCCAAAATCCTGGGTAACGTGCGGCAGAACTATCCCGGCATCACGCTGATTTCGGTGACGCAAAAAATCGCCCCGGTCGAAGACTACGACCAGATCGTGCTGCTGATGGAGGGCACAATGCTGGCCAGCGGCACCCATGCTGAGCTGATGGCCAGCTCGCCGGAATATATGCAGATCTACGCGTCCCAGCAGAGTACCAATGATTATGCGCTACCGGCTTAATACCACCACGGCCAGCCAGTCCAAGGAATCGATCTGGGTCGCCCTGCGTCGGCTGGTGCCGCTGATGGCAGGCGAGGGGCGCAGCATTGCCATTGCCTTTGGAGCGATCCTGGTGTCGTCCGCCGCCACGCTGACCGCCCCCCTGATCATCAGCCATATCGTGGACCGGTTCATCACCACGGGCGATTATGCGGGGCTGCTGACCTGGTCTGGACTTTTGCTCTGCGTTTTCCTGGTGGGGCTGGCCTCCGGCTACACCCAGACGCGGACCATGGGCGGAGTCGGACGCCGTATCCTGTTCAACCTGCGCAACGCCATTTTTGTGAAACTGCAGGATTTGCCTGTCGCGTTTTTCAACCAAAACCGCTCGGGCGATCTGATCTCGCGTATCAATAACGACACCGACAAGCTGAACCAGTTCTTCTCGCAGGCGCTGATGCAGTTCTTAGGCAATGCCTTCCTGATTGTGGGCGCCGGTATTTTGCTGGTGGCGCTCGATTTCCGCCTCGGCGGCGCAGCGCTGGTGCCGGCAGCCCTGGTGCTGATCGTGACCCAGCTCATCGGCGGCTGGGTCAAGCGCGCCAGCTACAAGAGCCTGCAAAGCCTGGGCGGTCTGAGTGGCGAGGTGCAGGAGAGCCTGGCCAATTTCAAGGTGATCGTGGCGTTCAACCGGCTGGACTATTTTCGCGACAAGTTCGCCAGGGCCAACACCGCCAATTACGACGCCTCGATCCGCGCCGGCGTCGCGAGTAACCTGTTCATTCCGCTTTATGGCTTAGCCTCCAACCTGGGGCAGCTGGTGGTGCTGGCCTATGGCATTATGCTGGTCAGCCAGGGGCAGCTCACCGTCGGCCTGCTGATCGGCTTCCTGCTCTACGTGAACAGCTTTTACACACCCCTGCGCCAGCTCGCCACAATCTGGGCATCGCTACAGCTGGCTCTGGCCGGGCTCGATCGCATTTCCGAGGTGCTGGCGCTTGAGACCGACATGGCCATTCTCGATACAACGGCAGTCACGGGCACCGCCCTCTTGGCGTTCGAGAATGTCTCGTTTCATTATCCCGAAGGCGAGAACGTTCTGCACGACGTCAGCTTTGCTCTGGAACGCGGCAAGACCTATGCGCTGATCGGGCCGACAGGCGGCGGCAAGAGCACAACGGCCTCGCTGATGGCCCGGCTCTACGATCCTACTGGTGGAACGGTGCAGCTCGACGGACGCGACATTCGCTCATTTACCCCCCAGGAGAGAACCGCCAAGATCGGCTTTATCCTGCAGGAGCCCTTCCTGTTCAGCGGCACGGTGCGCGACAATATCCGTTATGGTAATCCGGCGATGGCAAGCGTGGATGATGCCGCACTTAGTGCCCAGCTGGACGCTGCCGGGCTCTCAGACCTGCTCGGCCACTTCCGTGACGGTCTCGATACAACGCTGACGGCCGGCGGTGACGCCATGAGCCTGGGGCAGAAGCAATTGGTGGCCTTTATCCGGGCCGCCCTGCGTGAACCGGAGCTGCTGATCCTGGACGAAGCGACGGCGAACATCGACACGGTCACCGAGCAGTTGCTGGAGACCATACTGGAACATCTGCCCGCAACGACGACCAAGGTGGTGATCGCCCACCGGCTCAATACCATCAAGGATGCCGACGAAATCTTCTTCATCAATGGCGGCACCGTCACGCCGGCCGGGTCGATGCAGAACGCCATCGAGATGCTGATGCACGGCGACATGACCAGCTAGCGAAGCACCCGGCTTCGGCGCAGCGCCCGGCCAATGCAGAATCCAGGCCGGCGGGACCTTCTTGAGGCACAAAGGCATCTTGCCCGTCATCGTGATGCGGTAAACACCAAGCGATTGAATATGCCATGGGTGGGGGATGCAGAGGCCGCCAAATTTAACCGTGATCGGTACTTTGGCGATCGTGGTAACGGTATGCCTGCCAGGACGACTTTGGGGATTGGCTCGCGGGCTCCTGCCTTTGGACCTTCTCCCCGTTCGAAAATTCGCTCCGGCACGCAGGACTTAACAGGCCGCCGACAGGGAGACGGCGCCAAAGCTCCGGCCAAAGCTGGGCCGGAAAATTCCATCAGGGCCGACGTGCTCGGCTTCTGGCAACAAGCGCGAAGGCGCAGGGAGATTACGGCATGGATATCGAACTTCTCATTGATGGGGCCGCGCGCGGTGCAGCCAACGGCGCTACGTTCGACCGCATGGACCCCTATACCGGCAAGCTGGCAAGCCGATCAGCCGCCGCCGGCGTCGCCGATGCCAATGCTGCCGTCGAAGCGGCCGCGCGGGCCTTCAAGATCTGGTCCAAGACGGGCCCCGGGCAGCGCCGTTCCCTGTTGAACAAGGCTGCAGATGTCTTGGCCGGCAAGGTTGCCGAGTTCACCCAACTCATGATCGAGGAAACAGGTTCCACGGCGCCATGGGCCGGTTTCAACGTCATGCTGGCCGCCAACATGCTGCGCGAAGCCGGCGCCATGACCACCCAGATCAGTGGCGAAATCATCCCCTCGGACAAGCCTAATACCCTGGCCATGGGGATCCGCCAGCCCGCTGGCGTCTGCCTGGGCATCGCCCCTTGGAACGCCCCCGTGATCCTGGGTACGCGGGCTGTCGCCATGGCGATCGCCTGCGGTAACACGGTGGTCCTCAAGGCATCGGAGGCCTGCCCAGGCGTGCACCGGCTGATCGGGCAGTGCCTGCACGAGGCCGGCATGCCGGCGGGGGTTATCAATGTGATTACCAACGACCCCAAGGACGCTGCAGTGATCGTGGAGACCCTGATCGCGCACCCGGCCGTGCGGCGTGTGAACTTCACCGGCTCGACCGCAGTGGGCAAGCGCATTGGTGAACTGGCAGGCAGGCACCTCAAGCCGGCCCTGCTCGAGCTGGGCGGAAAGGCGCCATTCATCGTCCTGGACGATGCCGATATCGATGGCGCCGTGAACGCAGCGATCTTTGGGGCCTATATGCACCAGGGCCAGATCTGCATGTCCACCGAGCGCATCATCGTGGACAACAAGGTCGCAGACGCATTCGTCGACAAGCTCGCGGCCCGCGCTGCGCAACTGCCCGCGGGCGATCCGCGTGGCCATGTGGTGATCGGCTCCCTCATCAGCCTTGCCGCCGCCGAAAAGAACGAGGCTCTGGTGGCGGACGCCGTTTCCAAGGGTGCGGTGCTGCGCGCGGGCGGCAACCGCACCGGAACCGTGGTCGAGGCCACCGTGCTCGACAATGTCACGCCCGCCATGCGGGTCTACACCGAGGAATCGTTCGGACCAGTCAAGCCGATCATCCGCGTCGATGGCGAAGACGAAGCGATCCGCGTCGCCAATGACACCGAGTATGGGCTGTCGTCGGCGGTATTCAGCCGTGATATCCAGCGGGCGCTTGGGGTTGCCGCCCGGCTGGAGACCGGCATCTGCCACATTAACGGCCCAACCGTGAGTGACGAGGCCCAGATGCCGTTCGGGGGCGTGAAGGGGTCCGGCTACGGTCGCTTCGGTGGCAAGGCCGCGATCGCCGAATTCACCGATCTGCGCTGGGTCACCATCGAAGACGCCGGGCAGCAGTATCCGTTCTAGACTGCCATCCGCTGCACACTACAAACGGGCAGGCTCGGGCCTGCCCGTCGCTTGGCGGTTTGACTGCATCCCTCTTGGTGATTTGAGTGTGCGCTTTGACGCGGACACTTCGTCAGCACGGCAGCGGCATTTCTCAACCGGTCACCCTGCCTGGGTTTTTCTTCCCTCAAGCAGTTCAGCCCAGAGCGGGCAGGCGGAGGGACATCGACGCATTCCCGCCGCTAGGAGCACAAGTCCGCACCCCTGCGGCCCCAAGTGCCTCATTTGGAGTTAAGGTGAAGTCCCACTTGCCCACCCGCCAAGTTCGAGATCAGCAACAAGAGCAAGGGGAGGGCGTGCCAACAACGAGGACTTAAGACCGGAATAGCGTTGAAGCCCTGCCCAGGTGCTACCCGGAAACAAACACAGAAGACCAATGGTCTTAACGGCCCCGCCAGCCGACTAATTTTGAACAGAAAACTGGCGCACCCGACACGATTCGAACGTGTGGCCTCTGCCTTCGGAGGGCAGCGCTCTATCCAGCTGAGCTACGGGTGCATCCGTGAGGCGGGGCGTGGCCCCGGCTGAACGGGCGCAAACTAACCAAAGCGCGTGATCCGCGCAACGGCCTTGGGCGAATTGTTTTTGAGCAGCTGCCTGCACATCAGGCTGGTGCCTAGCGCCAGGCCGTCAGCGCGCTGCCGCCTCCCTTGCAGGCGCAACTGCAATTCGCCTGGCGAGCGGATGATTGCCGTAGTGTTGTTGCGGTGTCGAACGACGGCCAGGGCCGGCGTTGCGCCTGGTCGGCGCCGTCAGCTCGCAGATAGCGCGCGTGCCCTTCAGCGTCAGTCGCGGGCAAGCACGATGATGCGGTCGCCGTCCTGGTAGTCCAGCACATCTGTCTTGGGCGGATTGACCACGATGCCGCCGGCCTTGGTGCCCGGACGGGGCCGGTGATAGCCCAGCGCCACCTGGCCAATCTCGCAGGCGGCCTGGGTGATGGTGTAGAAATTGACCGGCGTGCCCAGCTGCACATAGTCCTCGGCAGGGCGCATATAGATTTCCGAGCCTTCCTCGTCGAGCAGCTCATCGAAGATGGCGGCGAGGCGATCGTTCTCGGAGGCCTGGGCGAGCATCAGGCTGACCAGCTTGTTGGACACTACGAAATCGTCAGCCTTGGTCACCTCGGCCAGTTCGCGATTGCGCACATCGACCATTTCGCTGACCACATTGATGTGCTTGCCGCCCTGGTCGGCAATCTTGCGCAGGTGCAGCAGCGTCACCAGCGTGCGGGTGTCGGTGGCCTGGGCGCCCATCAGATCGGAATAACCCAGCACCAGCACATGGTCATAGGCGGTGATGTCGAGCTGTTCGAGCGCGGCGCGGCTGGTCGTGTCGGTGCGCACATAGTGCAGTGCCAGATTGGTGCCCGAAACGGTCAGGCGCGCCATGTCGTCATCAAGGTCCGGCGTATCGGCGGCGATGGCCAGGATCGAGCCGGGTGCCACATAGCGCGACATTTCGTGGGCGATGATCGGCGCGCGGCGGTTCCAGCCCAGGATAAGGGTATATTCGGGCGCGTCGGGGCGCTCGGCCGGGGTGACGATCAGCTCGCGGCTGACCGGGCGGCTGCCGGTGGTCAGCTTGATGGCCGCATCGTCCTCGGCAATGATGATGGCGCGGACATCGGGGGGGATGACCGTCTCCATGGGCGGATTGAGCGTGACGCTGCCGTCGGGGCGGGTGAAGCCGATCAGGGTCGAGCCCTCATAGGCCATCACGCCGGCGCCAAAGGTCATGCCGGTCAGGGCTGGCTGTTCGATGGTGTAGATCTTGCA
>JAHJOS010000599.1 GCA_018820005.1 Alphaproteobacteria bacterium
ATTGGCTACGAACTTGGCGATGATCGCGCCGATGGCGCCGGCAAAAGTGATCATGCCCGATTCAAAGGGCGTATAGCCAAAACTCAATTGCAGCATCAGCGGAAACAGGAACGGCGTCGCCCCCTGGCCGAGCCGAAAGAACGTCCCCGCGACCACCGCGCTACGAAAGAACGGAAACCGAAGTAGCCGCAGGTCAAACAGCGGATGCTCTGTCGAGAGCGCGTGCCGGGCATAGGCATAGCCCAGTGCGATCCCCAGCAGCGTTGCCATTACCCCCACGATCGGCGGCAGCGCCGGCAGGCTCACCACCGCCGTACCAAAGGCAAACAGCGCAAACGCTGGTGCCGCCAGCGAAAATCCCTTGAAATCGATATCACGCGGCGCATTGCGCATGGTCTCGGGCAGGAACTTGCTGACCAGCGAAATCCCCAGAATGCCGATCGGCACATTGATCAGAAAGATCCAGTGCCACGAAAAATATGTGGTCAGAAACCCACCAAATGGCGGGCCCACAATCGGTCCGATCAGCCCCGGAATTGTCAGCCAGGCCATGGCATTGACCAGGTCATGCCGCGGCGTGGAGCGCACCAGCACCAGCCGCGCCACCGGCGTCATCAACGCCCCGCCCATGCTCTGCAGGAACCGCGCCGCGACGAACGCCAGCAGCGAGTTCGAAAAGGCACAGGCAATCGATCCCAGAACGAACACTGCCATCGCCGCGCGAAACACATTGCGCGCGCCAAACCGGTCCGCCATCCAGCTCGAGATCGGGATGAAGATCGCCAGCGCCACCAGATAGGCCGTCAGCGCCAGCTTGAGCGAAATGGGGTCCGTGCCGATATCGGCCGCGATGGCGGCCAGTGAGGTGGCGATCACGGTAGAGTCCATGTTTTCCATGAACAACGCGGTTGCCAGAATGAGCGGGGTAATGCGTGACATGCCTATCGCCCGGGTTCGCCCCGGGTCACTCCTTTACCTCGACCATAGCCCCGTGGCCGGACACATCGCTGCCGGCGTCGGCGGGCAGGCGCCAATAGATGATTGCGGCAAGCGCACTGAGCCCGCCCACGACAAAAAACGCGATCTGAAAATCAATCAGCGACAGCGCTGTGCCGCGCATCTGGGTGCTGATCTCAAGGATCGCCCCCGCCACCGCCACGCCGAACGCCACGCTCAACTGCTGGCAAACTGCCACGATGGCCGTTGCCTGGCTGGCCTCTTCATCGCTGATATCGGCATAACCCAAGGCATTGCTGCCGGTGAAGAACACCGAGCGCAGCACGCCCCCGATCAGCAGCACGGCCATGATGATGGGCACGGCAGTCTGGGCATCAAACAGCCCCTGCGCCGCAATCAGGCCGCCACCAAGGAACGCGGCATAGCCTAGCGTCTGCGGGAACCCGAAGCGGGCATAGACCGCCTTGGCCAGGAATTTGCTCGTGATGGCGCCGATAGCCGATACGAAGGTGATGGCCCCAGACTGAAAAGGCGTCAGCCCAAAGCCAAGCTGCAGCATCAGGGGCAGCAGGAACGGCACGGCTCCCACCCCGATGCGGAAAAACGAGCCGCCCACCACCGCTGCCCGGAACAGGCTGTGCCGGAACAGCGCGGGGTCCAGCAGAGGATGCTCGGTCCGCCGCGCATGCCAGAAATAAAGGGCACCAGCTGCAACGCCGAGTGTCAGTGTCGCGTAGCCATATTGAATGGGCAGCGCCGGCAGGCTCACCACAGATAAACCGAACACCGTGCCCGAAAACGCCACTGCGGCAATCAGAAAGCCGCGCACGTCGATGCGGCGCTGCGCCGCCACATCGGGCACGTTGAGGAAAATGCCCACCAGGATTATGCCGGCGATGCCGATGGGAATATTGATCCAGAAAATCCAGTGCCAGCTGAGATATGTCGTTAAAAAACCGCCGATCAGCGGCCCCGTCAGCGGCCCCAACAGCGCCGGTACCGTCAGCCACGCCATGGCCGATACCAGTTCATTGCGCGGGGTGGACCGCACCAGCAGCAGGCGCCCGACTGGCGTCATCATCGACGAGCCAATGCCCTGAAGGAACCGGCTGAGCACAAAGGTTTCCAGCGAAAATGAGAACGAGCATGCCAGTGAGCCAAGCATGAAAACCCCGATGGCGACCCGGAATACGGTCTTGGCGCCGAACCGGTCGGCCATCCAGCCACTCACGGGAATGAAAATGGCCAGCGCCACGAAATACGCCGTCAGCGCCAGCTTGAGCGCGATCGGCTCGGTGCCGATATCGGCCGCGATCGCCGGCAACGACGTCGCAATCACGGTCGAATCCATCTGTTCCATGAACAGGGCGACCGCCAGGATAAGGGGGGTGACGCGGATCACGAGGGCAAAACCGGGGGGATGAATCGTGGCGAGGACGCGAACGCGACCCTCACCAGTATGAAGGTCGCGTTTGACTGTGAAAAGACAATTCCCAGCTTGTATGGAAGTTTTTGTCCTTCGGCTTACTCGCCCGTGGCGAGCAAGGTGAGGATCTCTGCGCGGACCAGTGCCCCACCAGCGTCGCCTTCGCCATGGGCGGCAGCCAGAAAGGCAACAAGGCTCGGGCAAACGCCGGGGTCAGCGATCCCTTGCGACAAGGCCGTGAAGCCGTCTGCGGTGGCACCCAGTGCCAGGCTGTCTTGTGCCACCGCTGACCACTCGTCGTCGGTCGCTGTCCGGCGATTCACCGGATGATCGAGCCCGCTTCGTGCCGCCTGCATCATCGTGGCAAACTGCGCCAGCGTTTGCCGGCCATTGCGGGTTTCGATTTCCGTGCCGGCGAATTGTTCTGCCCCCTGCGTGACAATCTGCGCGCACACTTCGGGGCCCTCATTGTCGCTCAGCGTGCGATACAATTCGGAGACGCTGTGCGCCAGTTCCGCCAGCGCTGCATCATCTGCCTGTGCAATATAGGGTGTGTACTTCACCCGCAGTGCCATCAGGTTTCGCGACGTCGTCGCCCTGACATTGCGGCCAGTCTCAATGTCCAGGGTGAGCTCAGTTTTGAAGGCGGCATATTCCTCGGGATAGCTGCTCTTGAGCACGTCAACCAACTCTGGCGAAACGCTCTGCAGGATCGCCTCCACGCCGCCTGGCGGCAATGGGTCGGCGTGTGCGTCCACAACCTTCATGACCGTCAGGGCCGCAACGGCGCCAATGGCGCCCAGCACCATGCGGGGGAGGATCTTGCGGCTGCGGAAAAAGCTCGAGAGAGTGGAGAACATGGTCTTTGCCTTTCACTTTGTGGCGCCTGGCGCCTTTGGTGAAATGACCATGCCCATTCCGGCTCCAGCCCGCTGTTTCGCGCGGAACAGTCCCCGATTTGGGCCCACTGGCACTGCATGGCCAACCTGCGTTGGCCCCCTATGCAAGCTCGAGTGCCGGTGCTAATGACCCATGCCAACCTGAACCCGCAACGGTCTCCGCTCCGGGTTCTTCATCCATCATCTCTGATCTCACTCAGAAGTCCGGAAGGGTCTGGCCTTGGCTAAGATTATTACAACCATCACTGGCGATGCCGCTCTGACCTTTGATGACGTGCTGCTGCAGCCCGCGCGGTCCGATGTCCTGCCGACTGAGACAGATATTTCGACCTATGTCACCAAGGACATAGCGCTTAATCTTCCCATCCTGTCCTCTGCCATGGATACCGTCACCGAAAGCGCCATGGCCATCGCCATGGCCCAGGCTGGCGGCATGGGCGTCATCCACAAAAACCTCACCGCCGAGCAGCAGGCCGAGCAGGTCCGCATGGTCAAGTCGTTCGAAAGCGGCATGGTCATCAACCCCATCACTATCGGCCCCGATGCTACCCTGGCCGACGCGCTCTCGCTGATGCAGGCCAACCGCATCTCCGGCATTCCCGTGGTTGAAAACGGCGGCAAGGGCGGCCGCGCCATCGGCAAGCTGGTGGGCATTCTCACCAACCGCGACGTGCGCTTTGCCTCCCATCCGGCCCAGCCCATCCGTGAACTGATGACCTTTGAAAAGCTGGTTACCGTGCGCGACGGCGTCTCCAAGGATGAAGCCAAGGTGCTGCTGCACAAGCACCGCATCGAAAAGCTGCTGGTGGTTGACGCCGACTATCGCTGCACGGGCCTGATTACCGTCAAGGACATCGAAAAGGCCCAGCTCAACCCCAATGCTGTCAAGGACGATCAGGGGCGCCTGCGCGTCGCCGCCGCCTCCACCGTCGGCGACCAGGGCTTTGAGCGCTCGCTCCAGCTCATCGATG
>JAHJOS010000600.1 GCA_018820005.1 Alphaproteobacteria bacterium
CAGGATTTCATCGCCGATGGGGCCATCCAGCACCGCATGGAAGTGGTCGGCCGAGCGGAAGATGTAGGGCAACTGCGTCACGGTCGCCTCGGGCACCTGGGTACCGAACGCGCCGATGGAGATACGATTGAGATCGATCACGCCAAACTGCGTCTGCTCGATCGTGTCCTTTTCCTCGCCCAGCTGGGCGGAGTGGAACACTTCAACCGAATAGCGACCGTCAGTCTTTTCGCTGAGCTGCTCGCCAAAATACTTCACCGCTTCCACGGTGGGGTAGCCATCCGGATGGGTGTCCGACGAACGCAGCACGGTCTGGGCGCTGGCGGTCGACGCCATCAGGGTCGCAACGACGAGCGCCGTCGCCGCCAGTTTAGGCAGATGAAACATGTAGTCCTCCCAAATGTCTGGTGACACCGGCGGGCCCGTCCTCCGCGCCCCAATGCCCCGATGCCGTGTTGTGGCGCGGGGTTCAGGCCCCCACCACTCAAGTCCGCCCTGCCCTCCTCAGGTACCCAGAACGTCTTGGTGACCAAACTGGTATGGAACTTCAAATCACAAGTCAACATACGATTATCCGTATGTTGTATGATGACTTTGGCAAGGTCAATCCAGTCGCGCCAAAACAAAAACGCCGCCGGAGGTCCCGGCGGCGTCAAACGTCAGCGATGGTCCGACACAATCAGATGTGGATCGCCCCGTCACCCAGCGACAGCGCCGCTTCGCGCACCGCTTCCGACAGCGTCGGATGAGCATGGGTGGTGCGCGCCAGATCCTCGGCAGCACCGGAAAATTCCATCAGCACGACCAGCTCGTGGATCATCTCGCCAGCGTTCTTGCCGATGATATGAGCCCCCAGCACGCGGTCTGTGTTGACGTCAGCCAGGATCTTGACGAAACCCTGGGTCGCCAGCATTGCCTTGGCGCGACCATTGGCGGTGAAGGGGAACTTGCCGATCTTGTATTCGATGCCCTCGGCCTTGAGTTCGTCCTCGGTCTTGCCCACCGAAGCAATCTCGGGATTGGTGTAAACCACTGCCGGAATGGCGGCGTAGTTCACATGGCCCGCCTGGCCACCCAGAATCTCGGCGACGGCAATGCCCTCATCCTCGGCCTTGTGTGCCAGCATCGGGCCGGCAATCACGTCACCAATGGCATAGATGCCGTCGATCGATGTCTTATAGTGGCCATCCACCCGGACGCGGCCGCGCTCATCCAGCGCTACGCCCACGATGTCGAGCCCCAGGCCTTCAGTGAAAGGCTTGCGGCCGATGGCCACCAGCGCCACATCGGCATCCAGGATTTCCATGTCGCCGCCCTTGGCGGGCTCGACGCGTATCTTGAGCGAGCCGTCTTCCTGCTTGTCGATTCCGGCGACCTTGCTGGAGAGCTTGAACTCCATGCCCTGCTTCTGCAGCATGCGCTGGAACTGGCGCGCAACTTCGCTGTCCATGCCAGGCAGAATGCGGTCGAGATATTCAACCACGGTCACCTGCGCGCCCAGACGGGCCCAGACCGAGCCCAGCTCGAGTCCGATCACCCCGGCGCCAATCACCAGCATCTTGCCCGGCACCTTGCTCAGGCTGAGCGCACCGGTCGAACTCACAATGGTCTTTTCGTCGATCTCGATACCCGGCAGATTGGCCGACACCGAGCCCGAGGCGATCACGATATTCTTGGTCTCGACTTCGGTGGTCGCGCCATTCTGCGGCGTCACATGCACCTTGCCGGGCGCCGCAATGGTGCCAATACCGCGGAACACGGTGATCTTGTTCTTCTTGAACAGATAATCCACGCCGCCGACATTGGCCGCCACGGTCTCGGACTTGTGGTTCATCATCTGCGGGAGGTTCAGCACCGGCGCCGGAATATCAATGCCCAGCGGCTTGAAGCTATGTCCCGCCTCTTCAAACATTTCCGACGCGTGGAGCAGCGCCTTGGAGGGAATGCAGCCGATGTTCAGGCACGTCCCGCCCAGCGTGGCCCACTTCTCGACCACGGCAACCTTCATGCCCAGCTGCGCCGCGCGGATCGCCGCGACATAGCCGCCCGGACCCGAGCCGATGATGGTGAGGTCGAAAACGTCTGCCATTGGAAGCCCCGAAACTGTTTAGTGCTGCTGCGCCAGTGCCACGCGCACGGCCAGCAAGATGAAGGTAATGCCGGTGACTCGATTAAACCATCGGCCGAAGCGGAAAAAACTCTCCCGCACGCTTGGTGTCGTAAAGAAAACCGACACCAAAGCGAACCAGGCAAAAAGCATAATACTCATGCACAGCACATAGGCCACCTTGATATCGCCGCCCGTATGCGCCGAGACCAGGCTGGTAAACAGTGCCAGGAAGAACAGCACGGCCTTTGGATTGAGCAGATTGGTGAAAAAGCCCAGTGCAAAAGCTGCCATGTCGCCGCGCCGCGTCGCCGCGAGTTCGCTGGCAACCGGTGGCTGTGGCGGCGGGCTGCGCAGTGCTGAAATGGCGAGATACACCAGATAGGCCGCGCCGGCCCACTTGAGAATATTGAACAGCAGCAGTGACTGCCCCACGATCACACCCACGCCCAGAAGCGTATAGCTGCCGTGGACCAGAATCGAGGTCGCAATCCCGGCCGACGTGAACAGCGCTGCCCGCCGATCATGCGCGATGGACTGCCGCAGTACCATGGCGAAATCGGCGCCCGGAATGACCGCATTGATGCCGAAAGCCAGCATCAGGGTCGAAAATTCAAGCCACGGAAAGCTCATTGCTGCACCGCCCTCAGGGCCCGTGGCCCACCGTCGTCCTATGCCTGTCTACCCCGCCTGAGCCCGCTAGGCTAGAATGCAATACCCACAAACATCATGATCAACCCGATCGCCGAGACCATCCATATGCCCGACCGCAGAAAGGGGATCCCCGACAGATAGGCCGGCAGATAGATCAGCCGCATCCAGAACCAGATCTGGGCACCCCACTGCGTCAAGCCATTGCTGCGTTCGGTCAGCACACTGGCCACCGCGAGCGCGATGAAAATGCCATAGGTCTCGAGAAAGTTATGCAGCGCCTTGGCGCCGCGCGCGGCCATGATGCCGGGCGCCCGCTCATTGTCGCGCGCCGATCCGGCAAATATCACGCCATAGTCGAGCCGATACACCACCGACTGCGCCGCGATATAGGCTGCGGCGACAGCCGTGCTCCAGATCAGCAGGGTCATTTCAACGGTCATGGCAGCTCCTGG
>JAHJOS010000601.1 GCA_018820005.1 Alphaproteobacteria bacterium
CATGCCCTATGGGAAGGCACTGGCGGCAGCGGCCAATCCGGCGCTGGCCGGCAAGATCGTGGTGGACATGAGCAATCCGATAACCCCCGACTTCGCCGATCTGCTGCTGGGCTTTGACACCTCTGCTGCCGAGACAATCCAGGCAGCCGTGCCGCAGGCCAGGGTGGTCAAGGCATATAACACCATTTTCTCGGCCCTGCTGGATCAGCCGCTCGACCAGACCCAAACCGTGCCGGTATTCCTCGCCGGCAATGATGCAGCGGCCGTGACGGCGGTGGCCGAGTTGGTAACACTCTCGGGCTTTGCTGCGGAGCAGACGGGCGGTCTTGAGACGTCGCGACTACTCGAGCCGCTCGGCCTGCTCAATATCAAATTCGGCTATGGCCTGGGCCAGGGTACGGCAATCGCCCCCACCTGGGTGCGGCTTTCAGCCTGAGACACCCCAACCCAAACAAAAAGGGCGGGTCCAACGGACCTGCCCTTCTCAAATCCGAACTGATCCGGCCAAACCCTTATTTGGGGGCCAGGACCATGACCATCTGCCGGCCTTCCGAGCGGGGCTGGCTTTCGACCTTGGCGATGGTCTCGGTCTGCTCGCGCACCTTGAGCAGCACCTGCATGCCCAGATCCTGGTGTGCCATTTCGCGGCCACGGAAGCGCATGGTCACCTTGACGCGATCGCCATCATCGAGAAAGCGCTGCACGGCCTTCATCTTGGTCTCGTAGTCATGCGTATCGATATTGGGACGCATCTGGACTTCCTTGACCTCGATCACCTTCTGCTTCTTGCGGGCCTCGGCAGCTTTTTTCTGCGCGGCATACTTGAAGCGCCCCAGGTCGAGCATCTTGGCGACCGGAGGATTGGCGTTGGGAGAGATCAAGACAAGATCAAGGCCCTGTTCCTGGGCCTCAGTGAGCGCCGCACGGGTGTTGACGATCCCGCGGTTCTCACCTTCAGCATCGATGAGCTGGACATCGGCGCTGGTGATATCTTCATTGGACGGCGGCCCATCTTTTTGGGGCGTAACTGGTCTCATTGGACGGCGAATGGCAAACGATCCTTCTGTTGTTTAGCCAAGTGGTGAATTCGGCCATAAAATCGTGTTAGCCGGTTCATAAGTCAACTGGCAAAACGGCACAATTTCAGGCCCATTGGGCGCGAATGAGGCCATTATAGACCCTGCCTGCCAGAATGGCTAATGCCCAGTTGCGTTCGTGAGGAGACCCCCGTCGATGTCGAGCCCCAGCACCACCACAATCAGCGTGGGCAGCGGCGCGGCAGCGCGCGCGATTGCCATGGCCCAGCGCCCCGGCGCGGGGCCGGGCCTGTTCTGGCTGGGGGGCTTCCGCTCGGACATGACGGGCAGCAAGGCGATGGCGCTGGACGCGCTGGGGCAAGAGCGCGGGCTGGCGGTGACGCGGTTCGACTATTCCGGGCACGGCATATCGGGCGGGGATTTCAACGCGGGCACGATCAGCCGGTGGCTGGAAGAGGCAGGGGCGGTGCTGGCGACCACCGCGGGGCCGCAGATCATCGTGGGCTCGTCGATGGGCGGCTGGATTGCGCTGTTGCTGGCGCGGGCGCTGCTGGCGCGCGGCACACCGGCGCATGGGCTGGTGCTGATCGCACCGGCAGCGGACATGACCCATGCCCTGATGCTGCCGGGGTTTTCGCCCGAGGAACGCGCGGGCATGGACCGCGATGGCTATGTGGACCAACCCAGCCAATATTCGGACCAGCCCTATCGCATCAACAAGGCGCTGATCGAGGACGGGGCGCAGCATCTGCTGATGGGCGGGGTGATCGAGACCGGCTGCCCGGTGAGCATTCTGCAGGGCGGGCGCGACCCCGATGTGCCGCAAAGCCACGCCATCGCGCTGGTGACCCATATCTTGCACGACCCGGTGACGCTGACACTGATCCCCGATGGCGACCACCGGCTGAGCCGGGAGCAGGATCTGGCGCAGCTGCGCGCGGCGGTGCTGGCGCTGGTGTAGCGGCAAGACGGGCGCGAAACGCCTCGATCGCCCGGAAATCGGCGGGTGAGGCGTTGATTTTGACCGCCAGATGCCCTATTCGCCGCCTTATCGGGAACGAGGGTCGTGGCATGAGCGAACTGGCAGTTTTCACCGGCAATGCCCACCCCGAACTTGCGCAGCAGATCTGCAGCCATCTGGGCGTGCCGCTGCGACCGAGCCGGCTCAAACGATTTTCCAATGATTGCCTCGAAGTGCAGCTGCAGGCCAATTGCCGGGCGCAGGATGTGTTCATCATCCAGCCGCTGAGCGCACCGGTGCAGGACAATCTGATGGAGCTGACGCTGATGCTGGATGCGGCGCGCGGCGCCTCGGCGGCCCGCATCACGGCGGTGATCCCCTATTTCTCCTATGCCCGATCGGACAAGAAGGACGCGCCGCGCATTTCGCTGGGTGGGCGGCTGGTGGCCGACATGCTGGCGACCGCCGGCGCCAATCGCGTGCTGACCATGGCGCTGCATTCCCCGCAGGTGCATGGGTTTTTCAGCGTGCCGGTGGATCAGCTGCATGCGCTGGACGAGCTGGCCAACCATTTCCGCGCCTATGACCTCAGCAATGCGGTGGTGGTATCGCCCGATTTGGGCAATGCCAAGAATGCCGCAGCCTTTGGCAAGCGGCTGGGCCTGCCGGTGGCGGCGGGCGCCAAGGAGCGCATCAATGACACCACGGTGCGCATTTCGACGCTGATCGGCGAAGTGCGCAATCGCGACGTGATCGTGCTGGATGACGAGATCGCCAGCGGCGGCTCGATCCTGGAACTGCTGGCACACTTAAGGGCGCATGGCGCGCGCTCAGTGCGCGTGGCGACGACGCATGGCGTATTTGCGGGGGACAGCGTGGCCCGGCTGGCGGCCGAGGCGGATATTCTTGAAATCGTCTGCACCAATACAGTGCCGATTGCGGGCAGCAAGCGCCATCCCAAGCTGACGGTGCTCTCTGTGGCCCAGTCACTGGCCGAGGCCATCCGCCGCATCAACAGCGGCGAATCGGTCAGCGCGCTGTTTTACGCGGAGCCGGAAGAGCGCAAGCCCACGGGCACTGCAGGCTAGTCTGATGCCCTAGATTGCTGGCGCCGCATTGCGCATGCGGATCATGGAGAAGGCCAGCGTTGAAGCCGCCACCGCGCTGTGCAGGGGCCACAGCGAGGGCAGCACACGCAGGGCAGTCGCGCGGGACGCGATCTGGGCGGGCAGATCGGACACTGACCGGCTGGCAAGCGGCACGACGGCCCCGGGATTGATCCAATAGCCGGCATTGGCATCAAGCTCGGTGAAACCATCGGCCGGCATCGTGTAGCACGTCAGGCTTGCGCTCTGCACCCGATCGAGCCAGCTCGCTTCAATGGCAATAACGGCACTGTCGCTGCCCAGGAGCGATTGCACATCTCCGGGCGTGCTCGATGGTACTGACCAGAAGCAGACGCGCGGACAGTCGCGGGGCAGCAGGTAATTGACCAGGCGCTCGGGTGTAATGGCCCAGACCACCGGGTCGGCGGTGTAGGCCGATGGCCGGGGCACAAACAGCGGGATCGCGGGATCCTCGCTGATGTGAAACAGGCTCATCGCGTGGTCAGCTTGGTCTTCTGCATGCCGTCAGCGTCAAAATTGTCCGGGTTGAGCCAGCGCTCATATTCGGCGCGCAGGGCGGGCCATTCTCCATCAAGGATCGAGAACCAGGCCGTGTCGCGGCTTTCGCCCTTCAAAATCATATCCTGGCGGAAAATGCCCTCGAATGTGAAGCCGAAGCGCGTCGCTGCGGCCTTGGAGGGCTCGTTGCGATTGTTGCACTTCCACTCAAAACGGCGATAGCCCAGATCATCAAAGGCATGACGGGCGAAAAGGTACAGCGCCTCGGTTGCCAGCGGCGTTCGGGCCATGGGCAGGCCCCAATAGACGCCGCCGATCTCAATGGAACCATGTTCGGGGCGGATGCGCATCCAGCCCTGTTGCCCAACCGTCTTGCCGCTCTTCTGATCAACCACGGCGACATAGCGGTTCTCGCCCCAGTTCATCTCGGCAATCCGCGCCTCAAGCTCGGCGAGGGTTTGGGGCGCATTGCTGAACAGCCAGCGATAGCGCTCTGGCCCGCCAGGCATGGTGGAAACCTCGAACAGGTCACGGGCATGCTGGGCCGCAAGGGGTTCGAGCCGCACGAAGCGGCCCGCCAAATCGATCCGTTCCGGCGCGGACTTGGCTGGCGAAAGGCTCATTGTCTGGTCTCCAGAATCTGGGCGAGGCCCTGGCGATAGGTGGGATAGAGCAGCTCAATGCCCAGCGCTGCCTTGATGGCGGCATTGGAGCAGCGCTTGTTGTCGGCGTAAAAGCTCGCCTGCATGGGGGTCATCGGCGCGGTGGCGAAATCCTGCGCAGGCGGCGGCGTCATGCCCAGCATCCCGGCGGCATGGACAATGACATCCTGGGGCGGGGCCGGTTCATCATCGCTGAGGTTGAAGGTGCCATTGAGCCGGGCGGCAGCGGCCAACGCAGTGATGCGGCCGATATCGGCGACATGGATGCGGTTGAAGACCTGACCCGGCTTGACGATGCGACGCGATGTGCCGTCCTCGAGCTTGTCGAAGGTGGAGCGCCCGGGGCCATAGATGCCGGCCAGACGCAGGATCGTCAGCGGCACGCCGCGCTGGGCGGCATAGTCGCGCCAGGCCTGTTCGGCCAGTACGCGGCGGTCGGAGCGGTCATTGCGCGGCACCAGCGGGGCGGTCTCGTCGATCCAGGCACCGCCGAAATCGCCATAGACCCCGACAGTGGAATAATAGCAGAGCCATTCGAGGCCCGTGGCGGCGTCGAGATCGGCCCGATGATGGACCAGAGCCGGATCGCCATCGGCGCCGGGCGCGATGGAGAAAACGACATGGGTTGATGCCTGCAAATCCGGGCCCAGCGTCGGGCCGGGAGCGGTGCCATCAAAGACATGGGCCGAAAAGCCCTCGGCGCTCAGGCGCGCAGCTTTTTCTGACGTACGGACCGTGCAGGCAATTGGCGCATCGGGATGCTGGGTGCGCAAAAAATCGGCCGCCGCAGACGAGGAAAAGCCCATGCCAAAGAAAAACGTCTTCATGCCAGTTCACCTGTCCATTCGGCCGCCACGGCGTCGTCCTGCTCACCGGCCAAAGCGGCGGGCCGCAATGCTCCGGCACGCTCCGCATCAAGACGGCGCAGCGCCCAGATCGCAGCGCCACGCACAATATCAGCAGAATCGCCGAGCCGGGCTTCCACCAGCGGCAGCAGGCTCACATCGCCCGAATTGCCGATGGCGATCAAGACATTACGCAGAAACCGCGCGAGGCCAATGCGTTTGATGGGCGAACCGGCAAACAGCGCGCGAAAACCGGCATCGTCCAGTTGCACCAGATCGGCCAGGGCCGGACCATCAAGCTCGGGCCGCGCCTGCAACCGCGCCTCGCGGCTGA
>JAHJOS010000075.1 GCA_018820005.1 Alphaproteobacteria bacterium
AGCTTGATCACGCGGCTGAAGGAGAACACCACGTCTTCGGGGCGCACCGGGTTGCCGGAGGCAAACTTGGCGTCGCGCAGGGTGAAGGTGATGGTCTTGGCGGCGTCATCGGCCACCCATTCGGTGGCCAGGCCCGGCGCCAGCACCGTGGTGTCTTCGGCTTCATAGCCCACCAGGCGATCATACACATTGGTGTTGATCTCGCCGGAGGTGAACTCGTAGGCCTGGGCCGGATCGAGGGCGACGATGTCGTCGATATTCTGCGCGACGACCAATGCGTCGGCAGGGGTTGCAGCAAAGGCGGCGACACTGCTCAATGGCAGTGCCAGCGCTGTCGCCAGCAAGGCAGCGCGGAAGAGTTTCATCAGCGTTTCTCCTGGGGTTTGACGATCTTTTTGTTTTTGACTGGCTTGAGGCCAGACTTTGCAACCGCGTCGGCCTGGCGCGATGGCTTGGCCGACGAGCGGAAGAGGGCGAGCGTGCCAGTCCAGAGGAGGCGCGCGGGAATATCTGTATGGTTGGACCACGAATGGGGGCGATTGCCGCGGAAATGCAGGCTATCGCCGGCGCTCATGATCATCTCGTCGCCATCGAGGCGCTGGGTGATGGAGCCTTCGAGTACATAGAGGATTTCCTCGCCCTCATGCGCCACCGTTTCCGAGCGATAGCCGGGCGGCACCTCCATGACGAAGCTGGAGAGCATATTGCCGGGGAAGTCGGTGCCCAGGCGCTCATAGATGATCGAGGACCCATCCAGCGAAAAGCGGTTGCGCTCCCCTGCCCGGGTCAGCGCGGTCTTGGCGGTGGGGGCGGATACGAAATAATCGATGCCCACGCCCAATGCTGCGGCGATCTGGGCCAGCGTGCCCAGGGATGGCGTGGCATGATCGCGCTCGACCTGGCTGAGGTAGCCCACTGAAACGGCGGCGGCCTTGCCCAGCGCCTCCAGCGTCATATGCTGCTGGCGGCGGCGGGCGCGAATGAGGGCGCCCACCCTGGGGTGGCCCTGCGGATCAGTTTTGGTCAGCGCTGCACTTGTCATCAAACCACCAAAATTTTTTTGATATAAGCAAAGTTTTCTGTATGGTGGAAGCGAAATGTGAGGGGCTTCACAATCTGCAGAAGAGTCAATCTGCGGGTGTAGAGCCTTGTTTCTCAATAGGAAACACCCTTGAGCCAGAACCCGACGACTGCCGCCACCCTTGAGGTCGCCGGCGCTGCCAGCCGCCGAACTCGCCGCCGACTACTGGCCGTACTCGGCTTTGTCGCAACGGTATTGCTGACATTTCTGGGCCTGTTGGCCATCACTTTCTTTATCGGCCGGGTGATCCCGATCGATCCCGTGCTCGCAATAGTGGGCGACCGGGCCAGCAACGAGGTCTATCAGGCCGCCCGCGTAGCCATGGGCCTGGACCAGCCGCTGCCGGTGCAGTTTTTTCATTATGTGGTGAATGTTTTCTCGGGTGACCTTGGCCAATCCGTCAGTACCGGACGAAGTGTTGTGGAGGACCTCAGCCGGTTTTTCCCTGCGACGCTGGAGATGGCGACCATCGGCATCATCATCGGCGTGGTGCTGGGCGTGCCGCTGGGCGTGATCGCGGCCAGCCGCCAGGGCTCGATCATCGACCAGATCATCCGCGTGGTGGGCCTGTTGGGCTATTCCATGCCCGCCTTCTGGCTGGGCCTTGTCGGGCTGGCGCTGTTCTATGCGCGGCTGCGCTGGGTGGGCGGCCCGGGGCGGCTCGACATTTTCTACGATGGGCTGGTTCAGCCGGTGACCGGCCTGCTCTTGGTCGACAGTCTCCTGGCCGGGGAGATCGAGATCTTCTGGAATGCGGTGACCCATCTGGTGCTGCCGGCTTCGGTGCTGGGTTTTTTTAGCCTGGCCTATATCGCCCGCATGACGCGCAGCTTCATGCTGGACCAGCTGAGCCAGGAATTCGTCACCACCGCCCGGGTCAAGGGCGTGCCGGAGCGCCTCGTGATCTGGCGCCATGCCTTCAATCCCATTCGCGTGCCGCTGATCACGGTGATTGGCCTCAGCTATGCCGGGCTGCTCGAAGGCTCGGTGATGATAGAGACCGTGTTCTCCTGGCCCGGCATCGGCAATTACCTGACCACGGCGCTGCTCAATGCCGACATGAATGCCGTGCTCGGCTCGACGCTGGTGATTGGCGCCGTGTTCATCTTCATCAACAAGATTTCGGACGTGCTCTACCGCGTCCTCGACCCGAGGGCCCGCTGATGAGCACGCGTGACTGGTTGCTGGAAGATTCCCCGCATTCCCGGCTGCAGGCCAATGCCGGCCGGGCCTATCGGGTGTTCACCGCGCTGCTGCGCAATCCGCTATCCGTGCTGGGCGGGCTGATCATCCTCATTCTCGTGCTCACGGCCCTCTTGGCGCCGTGGCTGGCGCCCTATTCGTCCACCGGGCAAGATCTGGCCAATCGCCTCGCGCCGCCGTCAGGCGCCCATTGGATGGGCACCGACGAGCTGGGCCGCGACATCTTCTCGCGCGTCATCTGGGGCAGCCAGATCACGCTGACCATCGTGGGTCTGGTGGCGCTGATCTCGGCGCCGCTTGGCTTGTTGCTGGGCGCGGTGGCCGGCTATTTCGGCGGCTGGACTGACCGGGTGCTGATGGGCATCACTGATATCTTCCTCTCCATGCCCAAGCTGATCCTGGCGCTGGCGTTCGTTGCCGCCCTGGGGCCGGGCATCAACAATGCCATCATCGCCATCGCCATCACTTCATGGCCGGCCTATGCCCGCATCGCCCGCGCCGAGACGCTGACCATCCGCAATTCGGAGTTCATTGCAGCCGTGCAGATGCAGGGCGCCTCCCCGCTGCGCGTCATCGTCGGCCATGTGCTGCCGCTCTGCACCTCTTCGATGATCATCCGTGTGACGCTCGACATGGCCGGGGTGATCCTCACCGCGGCGGGCCTGGGCTTTATCGGGCTTGGTGCGCAGCCGCCGCTGCCCGAATGGGGCGCCATGATCAGTCGCGGCCGCACCTTCATCCTCGACCAGTGGTGGGTGGCCACCATGCCGGGCTTTGCCATCATCATCGTCAGCCTGGGGTTCTGCTTCCTCGGCGACGGGCTGCGCGACGTGCTCGATCCCAAGAGCGAGGGCAAGTGATGGCACCGATGCTTTCCGTCAAGAACCTGCGCGTCAGCTTTCCCACCCATCGCGGACGGGTCGAGGTGGTCAAGGGAATATCGTTCGATCTCGGCCGCGAGCGACTGGGCATTGTGGGCGAAAGCGGCTCAGGCAAGTCGATGACCGGCCGCGCCATTCTCAAGCTGATCCGCAAGCCGGGCCTGGTCACCGCCGACCGCATGGACTTCGACGGCATCGATCTGCTGCAGCAGACCGAAAAGCAGATGCGGGCCATTCGCGGCGCGCGCATCTCGATGGTGATGCAGGACCCAAAATTCTCGCTCAACCCGGTGATGACGATAGGCGAGCAGATCGCCGAGGCCGTGGTGACGCATGAGAAGCTCGGGCGCGGCGAAGTGCAGGACCGCATGCTGTCCATGCTGGAAGCTGTGCGCATCAACGATCCCAAGCGCGTGGCCGGGCTCTATCCGCACGAGGTCTCGGGCGGCATGGGGCAGCGCATCATGATTGCGATGATGCTGATCCCCGGCCCCGAACTGCTGATTGCCGACGAGCCGACTTCCGCGCTCGACGTTAGCGTCCAGGCGCAGGTGCTCGACATCATCGACAATCTGGTGACGGCCAAGGGCATGGGGCTGATCCTGATCAGCCATGACCTGAACCTGGTTAGCCGCTATTGCGACCGGATCCTCGTGATGAATGCCGGAACGGTGGTGGAAGAATGCGCCGCCGGCCAGCTCGAGCAGGCGCAGCACCCCTATACGCGGGGCCTCTTGGCAGCCATGCCCGTGATCAATGAAACCCGCGACGAGCTGCCCGTGCTCGACCGCAGCCAATGGGCAGGCACATGAGCGCGATCCGGCTGGACAATCTCAGCATTTCCTATGGCGACACCACCGTGGTGCACGGCGTCACGCTCGACATTGCCGAGGGCGAGAGCTTTGCGCTGGTGGGCGAAAGCGGCTCGGGCAAATCCACCATCCTGCGCGCCATCGCCGGGCTGGCGCCCGAGTGGACCGGCACGATTGAACTACTCGGCCGCGCCCGCAGCC
>JAHJOS010000602.1 GCA_018820005.1 Alphaproteobacteria bacterium
CTCACCAAGATTGCCAAGCGCAAGAGCTTCGATGAAAGCCTCGATGCGGCCATTGCCGAAGCCGGCGCCAGCGGCAGCCCGCTATGCCTGATGCTGCTCGACATCGATCACTTCAAGACGTTCAACGACACCTATGGCCATCAGACAGGTGACCAGGTGCTGCGTCTGGTGGCCATGACGCTCAAGTCCAATATCAAGGGCAAGGATTTGGCCGCCCGCTATGGTGGCGAGGAATTCGTCGCCATCCTGCCTGCCACGACCCTGAGCGGCGCAGCAGCGCTTGCCGACAAGATCCGCAAGGCCATTCAGGCCAAGGAGCTGCTCAAGCGCTCTACCAACGAAAAGCTGGGTCGCATCACCGCGTCATTCGGGCTCGCTGTCTTCAACACGACCGACTCCGCAGCCTCGCTCATCGAGCGGGCCGACCGCTGCCTCTATGCGGCCAAGCACGCCGGCCGCAACAAGGTCGTCATCGAAGATGATCTGGTCAATGCTGCCCCTGCCAAGTCAGCCGGAGCATCGGCCGCCTGAAGTCAGGCCGCCGGTGTCAGTTCCACGCCCAGTCCAGCCAGCATGTCCCAATAGCCTGGATAGGTCTTGCCAGTGCAGGCCGGGTCCAGGATTACAATGCCGGGCAGCCGCAGGCCCGCCAGGGCAAAGCTCATCGCGATGCGGTGGTCGTGATAGGTCTCGATTTTGACCCGGCTATTGCGCCGCCCCACCCGTTCGGCCAGGTGCGGATCGGCTGCCACCACCAGATCATCGCCTTCTTCAGTGGCCAGCCCGGGCAGAATGCGGTTGAGCTCATTGGCCACCGCACGAATACGGTCGGTCTCTTTCACCCGCAGATTGGCAATGCCCACAAAACGGACAGGCCGATTGTTGAACGCGGCCAGCACTGCCAGCGTTGGCACAGCGTCCTGCATCTGCGAGCCGTCGATCACTGCCGGCATGTCGGGAAACTGTGCGATTACGGCCTGCGCGGCGGCATCTGGCTGGGTGAAATCTTCTGCGCCGACCCCAAGGTCAATCGCGCCGCCTGTGAGCGCTGCAGCGCCCCACAGATAGGTTGCCGCCGACGCGTCCGGTTCGATCAGCAGATCGGCTGCCTTGTAGCCCGTAGGTGCCACTCGCCAGGTCCCGGCGTCGACCTGCTCGACCTCGGCGCCAAAGCTGCGCATTGCAGCCAATGTCAGGTCGACATAGCCACGCGCGCCGATATCGCTGCCGCGCAGCGCCACCTCGATAGGACCATCGCCCAGCGGCGCCGCCATCAGCAACGCCGAAACATATTGGCTGGAAAGCCCGGCATCGATCTCGACGCGACCATGGCCAAAGTTGCCGATGCCGCGCACGGTGACTGGCGGGCAGCCCGTCGGGCTGAAAGCTTCGATGCCCAGCGACACCAGCGCATCAACCAGCGGGCCGATCGGCCGCACGCGCATTTCATCGTCGCCATCGACAATGACAGTGCCATCGACAGTGGCAACAGCCGCGGTCAAAAAGCGTGTGGCCGTGCCGGCATTGCCCAGGAACAGCGATTCATTCGGCGCCGCAAGCCGACCGGTGCTGGTCACCACAAAGCTGGTCGCATCCGGTTCCTCGATGCTCACGCCCATCTGGCGCAGCGCCGCAGCCATCAGCACTGTGTCCTTGCTCTTGAGTGCGCCCGACAGATGGCTGGTGCCATTGGCCAGCGCCGCTAGCAGCAGAGCGCGATTGGTGATGGATTTGGAGCCCGGCGGCGAAACGCGACCGATCAGTCTGTGGGAGGGCGGCGTGATGGCGAAGCCCGCAGGCAAAGCGGTCATAAATTAGTCTCAACGGCTGGAGCCAGAATGCACTGACCTGTTAGGCCAAACGCACTTCGGGCGCAACCGTGCTAGCTGCCGGCGCGCGCCTCGGCGATCGCCTTGAGGTCGGCTGGCTTGAGCTGCACGCTCTCACCGCAGCCGCAGGCGCCGGTCTGGTTGGGATTGCGGAAGGTGAAGCCCGAGCTCATCTTGGACTGCTCAAAATCCATCACCGTACCAAGCAGGAACATGGTGGCCTTGGGCTCGACATAGACGTCCACGCCCTTGTCGCTGACATGGTCGTCGCCCGCGACGGGCTCGGTCACATAGTCCAGCGTATAGGCCATGCCCGCACAGCCGGCATTCTTGACGCCGACCCGCACCCCGATCACCGGCTTGTCGGACTCCTCGATGATTTCACTGATGCGCTCGGCAGCGGCATCGCTCAGCGACATGATCTTGAAGGCCATGGGCGGATCTTTCTATCGGCGTTTCACGATATATAGGACGTTCCGCCTGAGATTACCACCAGTTCAGGGCAACCTGGGCTTCTTCGCTCATGCGGGTCGCGTCCCACGGCGGATCAAACACCATGTTCACCGTCACATCGCGGATGCCTTCAACGCCGCGCGCCGCGTTCTCCACCCAGCCCGGCATTTCACCGGCCACCGGGCAACCGGGCGCCGTCAGGGTCATATCGATGACCAGGTTGCGGTCGTCGTCCAGATCCACCTTGTAGATCAGGCCCAGCTCATAGATATCGACCGGAATTTCCGGGTCATAGACGGTCTTGAGCGCCCCGATCAGATCGGTGGTGATGCGTTCGACCTCGGACTCCGGCAAATCGCCCGATATCGTTGGCTGAATGCCCGGCACGGGCAAGGCCGGTGCTGGCGCAATCTTGGATTCGTCGATGATAATCTCGTCGTTCTTGGTGTCGTCGGTCATGATTATATCCTCGCCATCAAGCGAAAAAGGTCTGGGCGCGTTCGATGCCGTCCACCAGCGCGTCCACATCGTCCTTGCCATTGTAGAGCGCAAGCGAAGCCCGACATGTGGAGGTGACGCCGAAGCGTTTCAACAGCGGCTGCGCGCAATGGGTGCCGGCGCGCACGGCAATGCCGTATCGATCAAGGATCGTGGAAACGTCATGGGCATGCGCCCCCTTGATCTCGAATGAGAAAATGCCGCCCTTGCCCGGCGCCGTGCCGATCATGCGCAGCGAATTGATCCGGCTCAGCCGTTCGGCGGCATAGGCGGCCACCTCGGCCTCATGGGCCGCGATCTCCGCGCGCCCCAGGCCCGTCATATAGTCCAGCGCCGCCCCCAGCCCCATCGCCTGCACGATAGGCGGTGTACCGGCCTCAAACCGATGCGGTGGGGCATTGTAGGTCACTGTGTCGAGACTGACCGTATCGATCATCTCGCCACCGCCCTGATAGGGCTCCATGACCGCCAGCAGATCATATTTGCCATAGAGCACGCCAATGCCGGTCGGCCCATAAAGCTTGTGGCCCGTCATGACGTAAAAATCGGCGTCCAGCGCCTGCACGTCCACACTTGTATGAACAGCGCCCTGGCTGCCATCGATCAACACCGGAATGCCGCGCGCATGGGCAATCGCGATGACCTCGGCAATCGGGGTCACCGTGCCCAGCACATTGGACATATGGGTAACCGCAACCATACGCGTGCGGTCCGTCAGCGTGGCCTCGAAGGCATCGAGGTCAAAACTGCCGTCGTCACGCACATCCACCCATTTGATCACCGCGCCCTTGCGTTCGCGGTGAAAATGCCAGGGCACGATATTGGAATGGTGCTCCATGATGGAGAGCACGATCTCGTCGCCTTCCCCGATCCGCGGCCCGGCAAAGGACGATGCGACAAGATTGATCGCCTCGGTCGCCGAGCGCGTGAAAACGATCTCTTCAGACCGCGCGGCATTGACAAACCGGCGCACCGATTCCCGGCCAGCCTCAAAACCCTCGGTCGCCCGATTGGCCAGCGTATGCAGGCCCCGGTGCACATTGGCATATTCATGCCGGAAGGCGTGATCCATCCGGTCGAGCACCTGCACCGGCTTCTGCGCCGACGCGCCGCTATCCAGATACACCAGGCGCTTGCCATGGATGACCTCGGACAGGATCGGAAAATCGGCACGGACTTTTTCGAGATCGAAGCTCATAGGCATCTGGTCCTTAGGAACCGGAAACTCTCAGTCAACACCATCCCCCTCAAGGGGACGGTGAAGCGCGGTGCGTGAGGCAGCTCATCGCCGCCAACACGCGTTCATTTCCCCTGCAGCCACCCATCCACGATGCCCGTCAGGGCTTCGTTGAGCGCCTCGTCCTCGATTGGGTCAAGCACTTCCTCGATGAAGCCACGCACCAGCATGGTCTCGGCCTCAGCCTTGGGAATGCCCCGGCTCATCAGATAAAACATGCTGTCCTCATCCAGCTCGCCGCAGGTCGAGCCATGCCCGCACACCACGTCGTCAGCATAGATTTCGAGCTCTGGCTTGGAGAGGATTTCCGCCTCGTCCGAGAGCATCAGACCCTGCATCATCATCTTGGCGTCGACCTTCTGGGCGTCGCGTTCGACCACGATCTTGCCCTGGAACACTGCCTTGGAGCGGCCCCGGGCGATCTGCTTGTACATCTCCTGGCTGGTGGTATGGGCCACGCCATGGCGGATATCGATGGTGATATCGTTGTGCTGACCATCTTCGACCAGGTTGAGGCCGGTGAAGTCGCCATGGGCGCCCTCCCCGGTGAACCGGGCAAACACCTGGCTCCGCGACAGGCCCGCGCCGGCGTGAATGGTCACCGTGCGCAGCTTGGCGCCTTCGGCCAGGCTATATTCATTGCTGGCGAAATGATTGGTCGCCTTGGACGACAGATCCACAGTGATGTGCGTCACCACCGCGTTCTTGCCCACTGCCAGATAGGTGGCGTGGTTGCCCACATGGGCGGCGTCCGATCCAGAGAAGGTTTCCAGAATCACCGCCGAGCCATTGTCGGCCACAAAGATCTTTACCGCATCGGCGGCGTGGGCAGCTTCGCCCTCGATGCGCCGATCAATCTGGATCACCGGATCAACGCTGCTTTCGAGCGTCAGCGTCAGGCTTTCCTTGGCCAGCGCACCGTTGAGATGCACCAGCACATCATCGCGGCTCGTCAGCACGCCACCAGCGGCCTTGCCGACGATTACGCCAGCCGGCGCCGTGCTGGCCGCCTGCACCACGCCATTGGCGATCATCAGCTGGTAGGCCCCTGCCACGCGCAGCGCCGGCGCACTCGCTTCGTTGGCAACCTTGGCCAGCGGTGGCACCGTCTTCAGAAGCGTCTTGAGGTCTGTATAGTGATAGCTCTCGACGCGGCGGGTCGGCAGGCCAGCCACCGTCATCCGGTCAGCTTCGGCGCTGGCGCCAACGCTCTCGAGCTGGGCAATCAAAGTCTCTTCAGCGGGTCCGAGCCGCACGGGCATGGTCTGGTGCATGATCAGGCCGCCGCGCCGTCGAAGTCGGCATAGCCCTTGGCTTCCAGCTGCAGCGCCAGATCCTTGTCGCCGCTTTCCACAATCCTGCCATCGCTGAACACATGCACCACGTCGGGCACGATGTGGTTGAGCAGGCGCTGATAGTGGGTAATCACCAGCATCGAGCGATTGGCCGCGCGCAGCGGGTTGACGCCCTTGCTCACCACCTGCAGCGCATCGATGTCGAGCCCGGAGTCCGTCTCGTCCAGGATGCACATCTTGGGCTGTAGCAGCGCCATCTGCAGCACTTCGGCACGCTTCTTCTCGCCACCCGAGAATCCAACGTTCAGCGGGCGCTTGAGCATATCGGTATCGACATTGAGCTCGGTGCCGGCAGACTTGACCGCACGCATGAAGTCCGGCGTCGACATCTCTGCCTCGCCACGCGCCTTGCGCTGGGCATTCATGGCCGCCTTGAGGAAGGTCATGGTGGCGACACCGGGGATTTCGATCGGGTACTGGAACGCCAGGAACAGGCCCGCCGCTGCGCGCTCTGCCGGATCCATCTCCAGCAGGTTCTCGCCGTCGAGCAGCACTTCGCCCTCGGTGATCTCATAGTCTTCCTTGCCGGCCAGCACATAGCTCAGCGTCGACTTGCCCGAGCCATTGCGGCCCATCACGGCATGCACTTCGCCCGGCGGAATGATCAGGTTCACGCCCTTGAGGATTTCGCGATCTTCAATACGCGCGTGCAGATTGCGGATTTCAAGGATTGGGGTGGTCATCGGTCAGTCTCCAGTTTGGCCCGGTGTCGCTCAGAAGGCGCCGACCGGGAGATAGTTTTGAGCATTCGGTTGCGGCAGGCGGGACGCCTAGCCCACGCTGCCTTCAAGCGAGATCGCGATCAGCTTCTGCGTCTCGACCATGAATTCCATGGGCAGATGCTGCAGCACGTCGCGCACGAATCCATTGACGATCAGCGCCACCGCTTCCTCTTCGTTGAGGCCGCGCTGCTGGCAGTAGAACATCTGGTCGTCCGAAATCTTGGACGTCGTCGCCTCATGCTCGAACACCGCGCTGCCATTGCGGCTTTCGATATAGGGCACCGTATGGGCCCCACACTTGTCGCCAATCAGCAGGCTGTCGCACTGCGTGAAATTGCGGGCGTTCTTGGCCTTGGCATGGGCAGAAACCTGGCCGCGGTAGGTATTGTCCGAGAAGCCGGCCGCAATGCCCTTGGAGATGATGCGGCTGGACGTGTTCTTGCCCAGATGGATCATCTTGGTGCCGCTGTCGACCTGCTGATAGCCGTTGGAAATGGCGATCGAATAGAACTCGCCGCGCGAACCATCGCCGCGCAGGATGCAGCTGGGGTATTTCCAGGTAATGGCCGAGCCGGTTTCCACCTGAGTCCAGCTTATTTTGGAATTGGCGCCACGGCAGTCGCCCCGCTTGGTGACGAAATTGTAGATGCCGCCCTTGCCGTCCTTGTCGCCGGGGTACCAGTTCTGCACCGTGGAATACTTGATCTCGGCATTGTCGAGCGCCACAAGTTCCACCACGGCGGCATGCAGCTGGCTTTCGTCGCGCATCGGCGCGGTGCAGCCTTCGAGATAGGAGACATAGCTGCCCTCGTCCGCGACAATCAGCGTGCGCTCGAACTGGCCGGTCTTCTTCTCGTTGATGCGGAAATAGGTGCTCAGCTCCATCGGGCAGCGCACGCCCTTGGGAATGTAGACGAAGCTGCCATCC
>JAHJOS010000603.1 GCA_018820005.1 Alphaproteobacteria bacterium
ATATCGACAGGATGATCGAGCCAGGCGGCATCCTGGGTTTCCACGCACCCTATTTTGCCCCAGAGTCGCTCGATGGGCTGGTCGCCCAGTATGGCCTTGACGATGTGCTGGGTGCCAGCCGCAGCGATGTTGCGCTGATGGTGCAGCAATTGGTGGACTGGAACGTCAACGCCAATGCGTTGAGCTATATCGTGAGCATGGGGCCCGACGAGACCTATAACATCTCAACTGGCGAAGACTACGATCTGATCTGGGCGCAATTACCGCCAGCGCCACTGTCCTACTGGAACGCCGACGCCGCAAGTGCCCTGCGCAACGCCTGTATTCACCTGCTCGCGCACCATCAGAACACCTGGCCGGACGCCGTCAAAGATCAGGTGCCCCCGGCCGTTGCGATCCAAACCGGTCTGGCCACCAACGAGCAGGGCCAGTCGCTGACCGGCTATCGGCTGGCATCGGACAATCCGCTGGGCGTCACGTATTGTGCCTTGCCGGCTTCACAGGCCAGCCTCGCCGGCGAAATTGATCTGGCACTCTATAGCGGGCCCGGCCCGTCGGGCGCCGCAAAACCAATTGTTTCGTTGTTCAATCGTCCCGAAGGCTGGTCCACCCTGGGCACCGGCAGCGAACCGACGCGGCGCAAGATGCAGAAGGGCAGCATGAGCCACCTGTTTGTGGATCTACTGCAGCCCGTTCAAGGCGACTTTGTCAATTTCATGGGCTATCTGGGCTTACGCAAATTTGGCCAGGTCGATGAGGCCGGCGGGGTCAGCCAAACGCCCACATTTCCGGTCTCGACCGAACCAATGCGCGTAAGCCACCAGAGCGCGACAGTTCAGTTGATCAATCACGGACAAAACCGGATCATCGTCCAGGCTGGCAGCGATCTGCTCTATGAACGCCTGTGGAGCCAGATCAACGACCGCAACGATCCCAAGGTGGCAATGCTTTCGGACGTCAAGAACGGCTATGTTTTCGGCGGGAGCTATCCGTCAGGCCGCTTCTACATGCTCATGGCCTTGCGCGATGGAAATGGCGGTAGCGCACTGCTGCGTATCGAGACCCTGGACGTGCCGCAAGACAGTGATGTGGCCTTGCTAGAACAGGTCGACATTGCGTGCAGTTTTTCCCTCAACGGCCTTGGACTGGACTGCCTGTGAAAAGGCCCGTTGCTTTAGGTCACCAAGCCCAATGAGTGTGGCCGTCGCCTATTTCGTGTTTCTGCAAGGACTGGTGTTTATCGGCTGGGCGTTCCTGGCGTTTCGCTGGTTGTTCGCGATCCGCACCGACGCCGCCGAGCAGGCCGGATCGCCCTGGCCGAGCATGGCCATCCAGCTTCGCGCCTTTCGTGCCGCTCTCATCGACAATCGCCATCGAAGCCTACGACGGGCGCTCATGCTGATGACTGCATTGCTTTTTGCCCTCGCCGGTTTCGCAACGCAGATCATCACATAGTCATCAAGCAAAAAGGTCCGGAGCCATGACGTCCCTTACTCCCCAATTTTCACTGGCTACCTTGGTCACCGTGCTTGCGCTGGTGGCGCCCGCATCGGCGCATTCCCCAGTCCCGGCCTGCCCGGCCGAGAAGGCCGTTTACCGACTTCAAACTGAAGATGGCCCCCTGGAAATGGGCTTTCTTGAAGCGACCAACTTCACCTCGGTCGCATCAGATCTCTATCTTTACCTGACAACAACGCAGCGCAGCTACTGGTTCACTTTCTCGGTTTCGAACGGCTATAGCGGCATGACGCTGCATCCCGTCAGCGACCCGGGCGCAAACGACGCCAAGGAGTCCGGCCCCCGCGAATTGCTGGAAGACTATTTCGCTGACGATGCCGATCCAGTGCGGGCCGAAATCTGGTCATCGCTGCGTTTTTACTCGCTCGATGCCGATCTGACGTTCCTGTTCGAGCCGCCGCGATCCGGCGAGCCCGCGCCGGCCTATATCATGGCGCCAGAACTTGGTCTGACGCTGTGGTATGAGCCGAAGGCGCTGACAGAAGACCTTGCGGCGCAGCGTGATTCCATTCCGCGCGGTATGTTCGCCCTGGCGGATTGTCTGCACGAGCCCAGGCCCAAAGTCTTCCCCTGACCGCGATGTGCGTTCAGGTCAGGCCAAGACGATTTGCATGCAGGGCAGCCTCGGCCCGCGTGGATATGCCAAGCTTGCGATAGATGGCCTTGATGTGAGTGGCGATCGTGGTCTCTGCCAGTCCCAGCGCCAGCGCTACATCCGCGTTACGCAGCCCCTTTGCAACCAGGGTTAGTACTTCGAGCTCGCGTGCGGTCAGCTTTTCCCCGTCGCATTCGATCGGTCCGGTGCGCTGGAAGTGCTCCATAATGCGCCGCGCTATTGTGGGCGACAGGGCGGGTATGCC
>JAHJOS010000604.1 GCA_018820005.1 Alphaproteobacteria bacterium
CGAGGCCCTGCGTCTCGCACGCGAGATCATCGATGCCGCCGGCCCCGTCTCCACCCTGCCTGCGCCCATTGTCGATCGCCTCGCCGCCGCTTGCCTGCTGCTCATCGACCGCGCCGACATCAGCCCCGGAGAAGCCTCGAGCGCCACCTATGCCGCCATGGCCGCCCTGCACGACGGCGTCTTTGCTGCCCGCGCCGCACCCGAGCGCAGCCTTCCACCCGCCATGGCCCGCGTCGTCACCCATATCGAGGCCAATCTGGCCCGCCCCCTGCAGGTCGAGCGCCTCGCCGCCATCGCCGAGATGAGCCGCGGCCACTTCGTCCGCCAGTTTGTCCTGGCCACGGGGCAAGCGCCCTCCGACTTCGTATTGGCGCGCCGCATCGACCACATCGAGCGCCTGCTGCTGGCCACAGATATGACCATCTCGGCCATTGCAACCGCCACCGGCTTTGCCGACGCCAACTACCTGGCCAAAGCCTTCCGTCGCAAGCGCGCCATGGCGCCCCTCGAGTTTCGCCGCAACGGCCGCCTCGCGGCTGGCACTTGACGGACATGTCGGTGCCCAACGGTCTCCTGCGGACCGCCATAAGACGGACAGTTTCGGGTTGCCTTGCGGCGCTAGAAAGCGCAAAAGCGAGGTTGACGTATAGGGCAAGCAAATGACCAATCCTATTACCGCGGGTCGCCGCCATTTTGAGGATCTCGCGGTCGGCGAGATGATCAATCTGGGCCACACCAAGGTGACCAAGACCATGATCACAACCTTCGCGAGCCAGTTCGATCCATTCCCCTTCCACCTCGACGAGGCGGCCGCCAAGGCCAGCCTTTTGGGCGGGCTCGCCTCAAGCGGCTGGCAGACCGGGGCGCTGAGCCTGCGCATGCTGGTCGACAGTTTTCTGGGCACCATTGCCTCGGCCGGCGGCCTGGGCTTCCGCAACCTCAAGTGGAAAAACCCGGTCATGGTCGATGACACCATCGGCGGCAACGTGACCATCGTCGAGCTGCGCCGCTCCGAAAGTCATCCGCAATGGGGCATCGTCACACTCGATTTCGACATGCGTAACCAGAAGGGCGCCCCGGTGCTGACCATGCGCCTGGCCAATCTGGTCGAGACCCGCAATCCGGGAGCTCAGGCATGACCCGCTGGTTTGAGGATATCGTGCTCGGCGAGGAATTTGCCCTGGGCGACCATGAGTTTAACCAGGACGAGATCATCGCTTTCGCGACGCTCTACGATCCGCAATATTTCCACATTGACCCCGAGGCGGCCAAGTTCAGCCACTTCGGCGGCCTGGTCGCCAGCGGCTGGCATACGGTGAGCATCGGCCACCGGCTGATGGTCGATACCTTGTTCGCCGAAGAAGACCGGCTGCGGGCCGAGGGCCTCGAACCCGGCGTTTCCGGCCCGTCTCCCGGCGTCAATGCCATGGATTTCAAGGTGCCGGTGCGCCCCGGCGACACTGTGCGCTATACCCTGGTGGTGACCGACAAGCGCGCCTCGAACTCCATTCCCGGCTGGGGCCTGTTGTTCAACACCATCACGGCGATCAACCAGCGCGACGAACTGGTCTATCGCGCCGAACTGGTCGGTTTCTCCAAGCGGCGCGACTATGTGATGCCGCTGTCGCTCAAAGTGATGCAGGCAATCAGCAAAGTGCCGCTAATCGGCGGGCTGCTCAAGCGCGGCTCTTGAAAGCCGCGCAACACATCGGCACTGTCGCAACCATGCGCCGAATCGCCCTTACCGCTGCCCTCATCGCCGCCACTGCAACGCCAGCATTTGCCCAGTCTTTCGAGGGCAATTGGGGGTGTCGCGATGCCAATGCCGCAAAGGCGGGAATATTGACCATTTATGGCGGGGTCTATGGTTTTGCCTCCACGACGCCAGCCGACCCCAGTTCGGGCACCGGCACCATAACCGGCTATCAGGACGGCGTGGCGTTCAACGACGGCGGCCTCAAGGCCACCCGGGAAATCCAGGCCGGCCGCATTGTGCCAGACCCCAACACCGGCGTGGCTATTCAGCTCGAAACGGCCAGCGCCATCGTCATGCTCTGCACGCCCCGTTAGGGCGATTGCCCGCAACGCGCTCCAGCGTCCTATTTGACTGCGCCATTATTTTCGGGCGCAGGGGTTGAAACCCCAAATCACCAGACCCACCTCCTCAGGGCGGCGCCGGGCCCCTCTGGCGAGAGCATTGATGCTCTCGTGATGTCGGAGCTGCTCCAAACTCTCATGGAGAAGGTCCGGCGATGGATTCGCTAATTGCAGCCCTAATGGGCAATTTTCTAGGTACACCCGTATATTTCTGGATCGCGTTCATCGCGATCGTCATTGCTTTGCTTGTCTTCGACCTCGGCGTCCTGCATCGGGACGAACACGAGATCGGCGCCAAGGAAAGCCTGACGCTCTATGGCTTTTACGTCGCCATTGCACTGGCCTTTGGTGGCTGGGTCTGGTGGCAGCGCGGCGCCGAGGCAGGGCTCGAATTCTACACCGGCTATCTGCTCGAACAATCGCTGGCGATGGACAACATGTTCGTCATCGCCACCATATTCGGGTTTCTGGCCATCCCCCGTGTCTATCAGCACCGGGTGTTGTTCTGGGGCATTCTGGGGGTCATTCTGTTCCGCGCCATCCTCATTGGCTTGGGCGCAGCGCTGGTCAACGAGTTCAGCTGGATTCTCTTCGGCTTCGGCGCGTTCCTGGTGTTTACCGGCGTGCGCATGTTTAGCCACAAGGACGAAGAGCCCAACCTTGAGGAAAACAAGGTCTTCCAGTTTATCTCCAAGCGCTTCAGGGTCACCAAGGAGCTGCATGGTCGAAATTTCACGGTCAAGCAACCCGATCCCAAGACTGGCAAGATCGTCACCTGGCTGACCCCGCTAGCCGTGGCCCTGATCATGGTGGAAGTGGTCGATCTGGTCTTTGCCGTCGACTCGGTGCCGGCGGTCTTTGCGGTTACGCAGGACACCTTCATTGTCTATACCTCCAACATCTTCGCCATCCTGGGCCTGCGTTCGCTGTATTTCGCGCTTGCCGCTGCCATGAACCGCTTCCGCTACCTCCAGGTTTCTCTGGCGATCATCCTGGTGCTGGTCGGCATCAAGATCTTCCTTGTGCCGCTGCATATCCACATCGACACCCTGCTCTCGCTGCTGGTGACCCTGTCGATCCTGGCCGGTGGCGTGCTGTTCTCGCTGTGGAAGACCCGCAACGAGCCCGACATCAGCGCCGAGCAGCAGCCCAAGACGGGCCAGCTCGAACCCTGACCACTATGCCCAGAGAGCGGCGCCCCGGCGCCGCTCTTGCTCCTGCGCCCATGCCCCGGCCCAGGCTGCGCCAGTCTTGCCGCATTTGCCCGCTAACCAAGCTGGGCATTGATGACAAGGAGACGACCATGGGCAAGATCCACGAGATCGTGTTCGATTGTGAAAAGCCTGCCGACCTTGCAACTTTCTGGGCAGGCCTGCTGGACGGCTATAGTGTGCGCGGCACAGATCCGCTGACACTGGCGGCCTTGTCTGACCTGGGGCTGCAGCCAGCTCCCGAGCCCACCGTGGTGATTGACGGGCCCGGCCCCTCGATCTGCTTTCAGAACATCGATGGCCGTCGCCCCGACAACAATCGCGTCCATTTCGACATCGCCGTGGACGACCGCGCCGGTCTGGTGGCAACGCTAACAGACGCGGGCGCGGAGGCCGTGCGCGTGCTGCCAACCTATACGGTGATGCGCGACCCCGAGGGCAATCAGTTCGTGATCGTCGATACCGCTGTGGAACTGGCGGCCTGATCGGACCTCTGCCTGCTGACAAAGGCTGACGCGACGGGGACCCAGAGTGCTCGGCATCCTCTCAACGGAGCCATGCCATGTCCCTCACCCTGCGATGCCATTGCGGCGCCACCCAGATCACCCTGCCCCATGCGCCACACCGGGCTGGCAGCTGCAACTGCACCTATTGTGCCCGCGCCGGCGCGGTATGGGGCTATTACGGGGAAGGCGATCTCACCATCCTCGCCAATGACGGGGAGCGGACCTACACCGCCAGCGGCATGAACATGCACCATTTCTGCGGCAATTGCGGCATGCAGACCTGGGGCGACGCCCCCGATTGGAGCAGCATGTACAATGCCGATGGCACGCCCAAGGACGGCGTCGGCGGCATGCCCACGGCCCGCAGCTACTCTGTGAACCTCAACCTGATCGATGACTTCGACTGGAGCCAGGTGACGGTCGACGCGTATGACGGCCGCCACAACTGGTAGGTCGGATCAGGCAGTTCAGTCAGTGGCCGTCGAAGTCCATCAGCGCGGTCACTGGCACGCCTTCAGCAGCCAGTTTGGCCGCCCCGCCCAGCACGGGCAGATCGATCACGAAAGCCGCGCCGGCCACCTTGGCTCCAGTGCGACGCAGCAGGCCCACGGCCGCAATAGCGGTACCACCGGTGGCAATCAGATCGTCCACCAGCAGCACCGTGTGGCTGTGGTCGATGACATCGGCATGGATCTCGATGGTGTCCACGCCATATTCGAGCGCATAATTCTGCCCGATGGTTTCGCCGGGCAGCTTGCCCTTTTTGCGCACCGGGATGAAGCCGACGCCCAGAGCGATGGCGACGCCGGCGCCAAATATGAAGCCGCGCGCCTCAATGCCGGCAACATGGGTGATGCCCTGGCCGCGATATTGGCGGGCAATGTCCTCAACGCTCTGCTTGAAGCCTTCGGGATGCTCGATCAGCGTGGTGATGTCCCGAAACAATATCCCCTTCTTGGGATAGTCCGGAATCGTGCGCACGAGGGCCTTGAGGTCGAGCGACATGGCAAACCTAACAGCAGAAAAGGATCAGGGAAGACGGCGACCAATCAAGTGCCGCGCAACGACGCCGGCATTATAGGCAGCCGCGCGAGTGACTTTGATCGCCGTGTCACGAGCCGCAGGATTGCTGGCCACAGCCGTAACGCCGGCCCGCACCACAGGGTGACGGCTCAGCGTGATGGCGGCACCCACGACGGTAGCGGCAATGCGGATGGCGGACATGCTGGCTCCCTAGGGCACGAGACGATCAGACCACCATATTGCGGTCTCTGGCCGGAATGGCAAGTGGCTGTGGTGCCACAGCCTCAAAACGACAAGGGGCCCGATGGGCCCCCTGCAAATTCAAGCTCGAAGTCGCTCGATCAGTGTTCGATGCCGGACCAGATCTTGCGCTTGGTGCCGTACATCAGGCCCGCAAACAGCACCAGGAACAGCAGCACGCCAAAACCGGTCTGCTTGCGCGACACCAGACCTGGCTCGGCCATCCACATCATATAAGCGGCCACGTCCTTGGAATACTGGTCCACCGTCAGCGGGACGGCGGTTTCACCTTCGGCCACATCATACGTGATCTGGCCATCCTGAAGTGGCTTGGCCATGCCCAGGGCATGTCCGGGGAAGTAATCGTTGTAGTGCTTGCCTTCCGGCAGTTCGAACGGGGTGCCATCAGCATTGTGCGGCGCCGATTCCGGCACTTCATCATGATAGCCGTTCATCAGCGCATGGATGTAATCCGGGCCGCCTTCGGAATAGCCGGTGAAGTAATTGAAGATCCAGAACGGGAAGGCGTCATGCACGCCACGGGCCTTGGCCAGCACCGAGAAATCGGGTGGCAAAGCGCCGCCATTGGCATCGCGAGCATCCTGCTCGGTGGCAAAGGGCGACGGCCAACGGTCGGCGGGAACAGCCTTGCGCGTGCCGCCATCGGCAGTCGGATCGGCCACTTCATATTCGGCGGCCAGTGCCTTGACCTGCTCTTCGGAGAACGCAGGACCGCCCTCTTCTGCCAGGTTGCGGAACGAGATGAGCCGGGCGCTGTGGCAGCTCGAGCAGACTTCACGGAACACCTGAAAGCCGCGCTGCAGCTGGTTCTGGTCATAGGTCCCGAAAATGCCGGCAAAGCTCCAGCTCTGCTTTTCGATGTGCGGTGCTTCTTCAGCCGCCTGGGTCGCCGGCATGCCGGCGAGCCCGGCCAGAACGGCCACAGTGGCAAGGATCGTCTTGGTATTGAACATGGTTCCTGCCCCTCTCTTACGCGTGCGACTTGGCCAGCACGCTTTCCGAGATGCTGGTCGGCAGAGGCCGAGGCTTCTCGATGCGGCTAAGCAACGGCAGGATGACGACGAAATGGATGAAGTAGTAGGCCGTGCAGATCTTTGAGAGCAGCACATAGATGCCATCGGCCGGCTGCGCGCCCAGATAGGTCAGGGCCACGAAGTTGATCACGAACAGCCAGTAGAACCACTTGAACATCGGGCGGAAGTTGCCCGAACGCACCTTGGATGTATCCAGCCAAGGCAGCAGGAACAGGATCACGATCGAACCGCCGAAGAAGATCACGCCCAACAGCTTGGAGTCGATGAACAGCAGATTGAAGTCGATGGCGCGCAGGATCGCGTAGAACGGCAGGAAGTACCATTCGGGAACGATATGAGCAGGCGTCACCTGGCTGTTGAACTGGATGTAGTTATCGGGATGGCCCAGGATATCGGGCGCAAAGAAGATGAACCACGCGAATGGGATCATGAACAGCACCATGCCGAACAGATCTTTCATCGTGTAGTACGGGTGGAAGGGCAGTGTGTCGCGGCTGTCCTTGACGTCCACGCCCGTGGGATTGTTGTTGCCCGGCACGTGCAGCGCCCAGATGTGCAGCGCCACCACGGCGGCAATCACGAACGGCAGCAGATAGTGCAGCGAGAAAAAGCGGTTCAGCGTCGGGTTGCCCACCGAGAAGCCGCCGCGCAGCAGCTCAAGCAGCGGCGTACCGACGACCGGAATGGCCGCGAAGATATTGGTGATCACGGTGGCAGCCCAGCCAGACATCTGGCCCCAAGGCAGCACATAGCCCATGAAGGCAGTTGCCATCATCAGCACGAAAATCAGCACGCCCAGTATCCACAGGATCTCGCGGGGCGCCTTGTAGGAGCCGAAATACATGCCACGGAAGATGTGGACATAGACGGCAGCAAAGAACATCGAGGCACCCACTGCATGGGTCGCCTGGATGATGCGACCACCATTCACGTCGCGGCGGATATGCTCAACCGAGTCGAACGCCAGCGCGATATTGGGCGTGTAGTGCATTGCAAGAATAACGCCGGTGACGATCTGCACCAAAAGGCACATCACCAGGATCGCGCCGAAGGTCCACCAGTAGTTGAGGTTCTTGGGCGTCGGGAAATCCATCAGGTGCTCTTTGGAGAACCGGATGATCGGCAGCCGTTCATCGAGCCATTTCTCGATGCCCGAGCCGGGCGTGTAAGTCGAATGTTCTGACATCGGAGAAGCCCCCACTAACCGATCTGGACCAGCGTATCGCTGATGAATTGATAGGGCGGCACAACCAGATTGGTCGGCGCAGGTCCCTTGCGGATGCGGCCGGCAGTATCAAACTGCGAGCCATGGCAGGGGCAGGCCCAACCATCGAACTCACCCGATTCACCCACCGGAATGCAGCCCAGATGGGTGCAGTTTGCGATCATGATAAGCCAGTTCTCGTGACCTTCCTTGGTCCGCGACTCATCGGTCGCTGGATCCTTGAGGTCGCTCATGGGCACAGCCTTGGCCTCTGCGACTTCCTTGTCCGTACGATTGCGCACGAACACGGGCAGGCCGCGCCAGAGGATGGTCACAGATTGACCTGCCTCAATGCCGACAAGACTAAATTCGATGCTGGCTGTCGCCAGGGTCGAAGCGTCCGGGTTCATCTGGTTGATCAAGGGCCAGACGACGGCAGCAGCGCCGACCGCGCCGACTGCACCGGTTGCCACAAACAGGAAATCCCGCCGTGTCGTTGAATGTTGTGTTTGCGTGGCCAAGGTCCGTATCCCCGTAC
>JAHJOS010000605.1 GCA_018820005.1 Alphaproteobacteria bacterium
CAAAGCGCAGAGGTGTTTATCTGTTTGATGAATTTGACGCCGTGGGCAGCCAGCGGACATCGACGAACGATGTTGCAGAGATGCGCCGCGTGCTCAACTCCTTCCTTCAATTTATGGAGGAGGATAACGCCACTGACAGCTTGATAATTTGCGCTACCAATCACCCGTCTTTGTTGGATCGTGCTCTTCTGCGCCGTTATGATCAGGTGTTGGAGTTTAAGTCTCCGTCGCAAGACGACGTGAAGGATATTATCACTGTCAACCTAAAACCAATGAAGGCTCAGCGACTGGTTTGGAAGAAGATATTCGAGGCAGCTGAAAACCTCAGCCAATCTGAACTCGTCCGTGCCGCCGATGACGCAGTTAAATCTGCTATCCTCGAAGAGCGGAACACCGTGTCCACCGATGACTTAGTGGCGCGTTTGCAGGAGCGCCGCGACATGAGAGTTGCTTTCCTTGATGACCCGGCGTCGTAGTCTGAGATGCCAATCCGCTTCAACCTTCCGCACATCGATATTTCCGCGCGTGTCACATCGAGCGAGTACTCTGGCGATGGCGGCGGGGGATCGAGTACTCCGCGCATAAGAGCCGAACACGGGGCTAAACTGGCCAATGAATTGTCAGCTGCTCTCATCGCAACGGACGCCGCCCGAGTTGTAGACGACCGATTGGTTCCTGTTGATGGCAGCTACCTGGAGGTTCAACTGCGTCGAGGAACCAATCCGGACGTTCTTGAACGGAAAAATCTAGGCATTGCACCCCGGGCAGTCAAAGACAGCGCGGATGGGCGCACAGTTGCGCTCTTCGTTCCTGACCATGCAAGAGTTGCATTATCGGCAATCATTGAAGACTACAGGGCAGGCCCTTTGACGCCTGGTGGAGAACCCCAGCGAAAAACAACGGTCGAACCAATAGAGGCGTTCCGGCGCGCTAGGCTTGAAACTCTCTGGACGGATGATCCGAGTGCTTTGCCGGAAGATGCTCAGCATCAAATGTGGTGGTCCGTGTGGGTTTCGCCCAGTGACGAAGCCAACTTGGAAGATGTTTGCCGCAGGCTTGAACTGCGGCCAGCGAATGCCGATAGAAGGCTTTATTTTCCCGAGGCCACGGTGGTCCCCGTTTTTGCGACGCGTGCCGCTGTTGAACTGATGATGTTTGCCACTGGCATTATCGCAGAGCTACGCCGCGCAACCGACACTCCTGTGTTCTTCATAGATGATGTCCGGGATACGCAACACGAATGGAGCGATGACCTAGCCACTCGCATAATTTGGCCCGGAACCAACGTGCCAGCTGTGTGCCTGCTAGATACCGGCGTTAACCGAGCGCATGCCCTTTTAGAGCCCGCGCTTTCTACTGGCGATCTGCACGCACTAGAGTTGCCCTGGGGCGTCGATGATCACCACGAACACGGCACCAATATGGCCGGGATGGCGCTGCACGGCGACATTACAGCCCAGTTGTCGGACACATCTCAGCGCATCCTAACTCACCGCCTTGAGTCGGTAAAATTGCTCCCACCAAGCGGGTTCGCCGCGAATGATCCAAATTCGTATGGCGTTCTTACCCAGGCAGCAGTGGCATTGCCGGAGATTGCTCAACCTGACCGCACACGGGTCTATTGCATGGCGGTGACGAATGACAATGTTTCAGGTTCCCAACCGTCGACGTGGAGCGCTGCAATCGATCAGGCCGCTTCCGGAACAATGGTTGGAGATGAGGACGCTCCGCGCCGATTATTTGTCTTGTCTGCTGGAAACAGCGAAGCGGTAATGTCGGTGGCACAGTGGCCTGGCCAAGACGCATATCCCGCTGAAGATCCGTGTCAGGCTTGGAATGCACTCACCGTCGGAGGCTACACCGATCTTACCAGTGTGACCGATCCTGGATATGAGGATTGGACCGCTATGGCGGAGGTTGGAGACCTCAGTCCTCACAGCAGAACCTCGGTTAGGTGGCGAGGTCGCTCTCCATTCAAGCCAGAGTTGGTTCTAGAAGCTGGAAACAGAGCAGTAAGTCCTAGCAACGTCGATTTGGTCACGCTGGATTCGCTTTCGCTGCTCACAACGGGGCGG
>JAHJOS010000606.1 GCA_018820005.1 Alphaproteobacteria bacterium
CGAGACCGAGCATTTCGTGCATCTGCTCTATTCGGTCTATGGCCACATGGGCTTTGACAATGTGGTCATCAAGCTGGCGACGCGGCCGGAGAAGTTCGGCGGCACCATCGAGCGTTGGGACGCAGCAGAGAAAGCTCTGGGCGACGCTCTGCGCGCGACCGGCTATGATTTCGAGATCGCAGAAGGCGAGGGTGCATTTTATGCGCCCAAGCTGGAGTTCCACCTCAAGGACGCCATCGGTCGTTCCTGGCAGGTTGGCACGCTGCAGCTCGATTACGTGCTGCCCGAGCGACTGGATGCGACCTATATCGCCGAAGATGGTTCGCGCCAGTATGCGGTGATGCTGCACCGGGCGATCCTTGGATCGCTGGAGCGCTTCATCGGCATGCTGATAGAGAACTACGCCGGCCGGATGCCAATGTGGCTGGCCCCGACCCAGGTCGTGGTTGCCACCATCGTTTCGGAAGCCGATGACTATGCCGAAAAGCTGGTGCGCCAGCTCAAGGCGGCCGGGATCCGCGCCGAACTGGACGTGCGCAACGAGAAGATCAACTACAAGGTGCGCGAGCACTCCGTGGGCAAGGTGCCGTTGATGTTCGTGGTGGGCAAGCGCGAGGCCGAGGAGGGTGCCGTATCGATCCGTCGCCTCGGTACCGAGGGCCAGAAGGTCGCCCCGTTCATGGATGCCCTTGTGTCACTGATGGCGGAAGCCACCCCGCCGGACCTCAAGGAAAAGGCGGCCTGATCCGACATGCCGTTGCGCCCGTCCAATCGCGAGATCAAGGCTCTCACCCATCTGGGAGAGGAGAATGCGCTTGGCCCGGGCGACTTCAAGGATATCGGCGAGAAAGTCTTCGCCGGTATGCTCAAGAAGGGTTGGGTCATCCCTGCCGAAGGCCTGCCGGGCAAGTATCGGGCCACTATCAAGGGTCTGACGATCCACGAGGGTGAAATCATCTTCGCGGGTCGTCTGCGAAGCTAGTTCGGAGCGGGCATGGCTGATCCCATCGTCATCACCCGCTCCGTTTCCATCGATCCCGGCGAGATCGAGGAGACTTTCGTGCGCTCGGCCGGGCCGGGTGGACAGAACGTCAACAAGGTGTCGAGCGCGGTCCAGCTGCGCTTTGATCTGGCCAATTCCCCCTCCATTCCCGAGGCGATGAAGCGACGGGTCGCAGCCCTGGCTGGCAAGCGCCTGACCAAGGCCGGGGTGATCGTCATCACCGCCAATTCCCACCGCGACCAGCCCATGAACCGCGCCGATGCCCAGGCCCGGCTGGTGGCGCTGCTGGTCGAAGGCTCGCATGTCCCCAAGTTCCGGGTGGCGACACGCCCGACGCTGGCGTCCAAGCGGCGGCGCCTCGAAGGCAAGTCAATCCGGTCGGGCATCAAACGTCTCCGCGGCAGCCCTGATGATGCTCAATAGCCCCAATCGGCTGCGTGGTCGTGCAAGAAGTACAGCGATAACATCGTCTTAAAAATTTGGACGGATCGCCCGTCTTCTTGCAGGCCTGCCATGCGCAGGCCGATGACAATCTGATGCAGAATTAATCATGATACTGCGTCATAGTTCTTCCCGGCGAGTTCAACCGCGACATCGCGAAGCGTGATTGCTATTCTTGGTCGCGGCGTGAGAGGGTGTTCCGATTATGAAGATTGCGATTGTTGGGTCGGGGTATGTCGGTCTCGTTACTGGCGTCTGCTTGGCGGATTTCGGTCACGACGTGGTCTGTATTGATAAGGACGAGAGCAAGATTGCTGCGCTTGAGCGCGGTGAGATCCCCATCTACGAGCCGGGGCTGAGCGATCTGGTTTCTGCCAATGTGTCGGCGGGTCGTCTGTCGTTCACGACCAGTCTGGCCAGTGCCGTGCCGGCAGCCGACGTCGTCTTCATTGCCGTGGGTACGCCCTCGCGCCGCGGCGATGGTCATGCCGACCTCAGCTATGTCTATGCCGTTGCGCGCGAAGTGGCCGACAGTGTTTCCGGCTTTACCGTGGTCGCGACCAAGTCGACGGTGCCGGTCGGTACGGGCGATGAAGTCTCCCACATCATTGCCACCACAAATCCCAATGCTGATGTCGCTGTGGTTTCCAACCCCGAGTTCCTGCGCGAAGGCGCTGCCATCGACGATTTCAAGCGCCCCGACCGCATCGTGGTCGGCATCGAGGACGAGCGGGCCCGTGCGGTGATGACCGAAGTCTATCGCCCGCTTTATCTCAACCAGGCGCCGCTGATGTTCACCAACCGCCGCACGGCGGAACTGATCAAATATGCAGCCAATGCGTTCCTGGCCATGAAGATCACCTTCATCAACGAGATTGCCGATCTGTGCGAGGCCGCTGGCGGCAATGTGCAGGAAGTGGCGCGCGGCATGGGTCTGGACAACCGCATCGGCGGCAAGTTCCTGCATGCCGGCCCGGGCTATGGCGGCTCGTGCTTTCCCAAGGATACCCTGGCACTGGTCAAGATCGCGCAGGATTTCGGCAGCCCCATGCGGCTGGTGGAAACCACTGTGTCTATCAATGACCAGCGCAAGCGCGCCATGTCGCGCAAGGTTATCGCGGCCTGTGGCGGCGATGTGCGCGGCAAGACCATCGGCGTGCTCGGTCTAACCTTCAAGCCCAATACCGATGACATGCGCGAGGCGCCGTCCATCGACATCATCCAGGGCCTGCTCGACAAGGGTGCCCGCGTGGTGGCCTATGATCCGCAGGGCATGGCCGCGGCACGAGATCTCGTGGGCAAGGTGGACTACGCCAATAGCGCCTATGACGTGGCTGCCGACGCCGATGCGCTGGTGCTGATCACCGAGTGGAACGAGTTCCGCTCGCTCGATCTCAATCGGCTGCGCGACACCATGAAGTCGCCCGTTCTGGTGGATCTGCGCAACGTCTACAGCAATGCCGAAGTCAGCAAGCACGGCTTTACCTATTTCAGTATTGGCCGACCCGTCATCGAAAACGAGATGCTCAGCCTGTCCGACGCAGCCGAATAGGCTGATGTCCGGCCGCGCTCATGGTTTTGGGGACGCGGCCGGGCATGCATTGCAGGTGCACAGGCGCTGAAGTTGTGGCATTGACTTGGGGACCTCAGGCAACAGCCAGCGGGAAGAGAGAGCAGTGAAAGTCTTCATCACCGGAACCGCCGGGTTTATCGGCTACAGCGTGGCACGGCGTCTGCTTGAGGCCGGACATGTTGTGGTCGGCTATGACGCGGTCACCGATTATTATGATGTGGCCCTCAAGCGGGCCCGTCTGGCCGAACTGGCAAAGTTCGACCAGTTCAAGGCCATTGAAGCCAGGCTCGAAGAGGCGGAACTGCTGACCGCGTCGCTGCAGCAGTCCGAAGCCGAGGTTGTTCTGCATCTGGCCGCGCAGGCGGGCGTTCGCTACAGCATCGAGGCGCCACAGAGCTATATCAGCTCAAATCTGGTGGGCAGCGCCAATCTGCTGGAGGCCGCGCGGGCACACAAGCCGCGCCACCTGCTGTTTGCCTCAACCAGTTCGGTCTATGGCGGCAATACCAAGCTGCCGTTCTCGGAGCGCGATGCTGCCGATGCGCCGATCTCGCTTTATGCCGCAACCAAGAAGGGCGGGGAGGCGATGGCGCATTCCTATGCGCATCTGTTCGGCATCCCCACCACCATGCTGCGTTTCTTCACGGTCTATGGACCCTGGGGACGCCCCGACATGGCGCTATTCAAATTCGTGGCGGCCATTCTCGAAGGCAAGTCCATCGACATCTATGGCCAGGGCGAAATGCGCCGCGACTTCACCTTTATCGACGATCTGGTGGAGGCGCTGCTGCGGCTGATGCCGCTGTCGCCCGTCAAGGGGGAGCCCGTAGAGGCCGACTCCCTGTCGCCCGTGGCGCCGTTCCGCACAGTCAATCTGGCTGGTGGTCATCCCGAATTGTTGATGGATTTCGTGCAGGCGATCGAGACGTCGCTGGGCCAGAAGGCCAATTGCAATTTCCAGCCCATGCAGGCCGGCGATCCGCGCGAGACGGCGGCCGATACCACGCTGTTGCGTGCCCTGGTGGGGCAGGTGCCGCGCACCCCGATCCAGGCCGGTGTCGCCAGCTTCGTGGACTGGTATCGCCAATACTATCGCTGCTGAGCAGACAGATAATCGCTCTATGCCTTCTGGGCAGTGATCGATCGAGAATTAAAAGGGGCCGCCCGTGAGCGGCCCCTTGTCTTTTATTTGGCGACGGCGGTGATATTGACGTTGTCGATCAGAACCGCGGGGTTTTCCTCGGCTGCCATGAAGTCCATCATGCCAAGGCCGGGGGCCGTTTTGGCAGTCAGGTCGATGCTGAGTTCCTTGGCCTTGCCGCTGATGAAGGCGTTGATCGCGGCGCCGACCTTCTGGGCTTCGGCAGCGCCGGCGAGCATACCAACCACGGTGCCTTCGGCCAGACCTGCATAGACCGTGCGCAGGGTCGCCGGGTCACTGGCCTGGTCGGCGCTGGCAACCTTGAGGATCAAGTCCGACAGGCCCGAATCGGTCACATTGAGCGTGAGGTTGCTGATCGCCACGCCCATGGCTGCTGCCATGGCCATGTTTTCGTCGCTGCTGAACAGGGCTTCGGTCGCATTGGCGATGGTGCCGGCCAGCTTGACCGTCGCCAGATCCACGCCTGTGATGGAGATGTCGTTGATCGCGATGGCATTGTTGGCCTCGTCCCAGGCCGCATCGATGGCAAACCCGGCATCGATGGAGGTTACGCCCAGCGACATCAGCAACTGCAGCTGCTCATCGGCCGTATCGGCGGGCAGGTCCAGCTTGATATGGCTGGCGTTGGTGCTGACTGCGGCCGGGATGCCGTTGCGGTAGTTGTCCAGCGACAGGTCAAAGCTGCCCACGCTCGCGACGATGCGGTCGGCCTCGCTCTCTGGGTCAGCCACATCGATGGCAATGTCGCTCAGCGCAAAGCCGGCAAAGGCCGGGATCAGGGCGCGCGCATTGGCGGTGAACCAGGCCTCGTCGAGGGCAGCAGGGCCGCTTTCGATGGTGGCGATCGGGCCGCTGAGGTCCATCGGCTTGATGGTGAAATTGCCCAGGCTCACCGTGTCGTCGCCATTGGCCAGGATGTCGATGCCATCGACGGAAATGCCCGGGTAGACGCCCGGCGACATGCCATCCATGTCCACGCCGGCCAGCGTGATCTGCACCGGATTGCCGCTGTCGTCGGTGGCGTCGCAGCTGAAGCCGTCATAGTGGACCGGCGAGGATTCAAAGGCGGTGAAGATGTCGACATACATCCGCAGCAGCTTGCCGACCGCCACGGGGTCGGGGTTTTCGCTCTGGTTTTCAAGCGTGCCGATCAGGGCGATCATGTCCACCATCGATGTCTTGAGCGGACGGGCTTTGAACTCAGCCACTGTGGCGGCGCCAAAATCGCAGCTGACTTCTGGCGTGGTGAAGCCGCCACCAGCAAAGTTGAGGTCAGAATAGATCGTCGCGAAATCGGTCGTACTGCTGGGCGCGACCAGGCCATACATGCCCAGCATCGCAGCAAGGTTGACGGTGCTGGCAGACAGTTCGGCGAATTCGCCGCTGCCGGCGTCGCCGGCATCAACGCTCATGCCCGCGACGGTCACGCCGCCGGCTACGCCGTCGGTGACATCGGTCAGGGCGATATCGGTGATGGTGGCCGTGGCATGGGTCGCTTCGCCATTGGCCATGCTGGTAATGTCGATGGTGATCTCGGGGATGGCGATGCTGGTGGCGCTCAGGCCGGCAAGCGCCTCGGCATTGTCAGCGATGTTGCCGCTGAAGATGGCACGAAGCGTCGCCTCGTCAACATTGGAATCCTGCGCATCGATGGTGGGGATATCGATCTTGACCTCCGGCGCCACGGCGGCTTCGGCGACGGCAGGGGGCTTGGTCTTGGTCTTCTGCGCCCAGGCAGCGCCAGTCGGCAGCGCGACGCTCACAACGCAGGCTGCTGCAAATACGGCCAGGCGACGTTTGGTAGACTGTCTGATCAACATGCGGGTTTCTCCCTGGGATTTTGTGCGTAATCTGAGCCAAAGGCCCATGCGCTTCAATAGGCAAAGCGGCGGAACAAAAGGCGGCCCGCCATGGCGTGGCGTCGCCGATCAGTAGACCGTGGTCAACACTTCGACCTCGCGGGCCGATCCGGACTGAACCTGGAATTCGCGGTTGAAGACCTTGTCGCCCTGCTTGGCAAAGACCAGATAGTCGCCTTCACCCAATACAGTGGCAGGAAAAGCGCCCAGGTCCGTGAACACGGTGGTGCCATCGGATGTCTTTACGGTCCATTCCACGTCGGCAATGGCCTCCCCACCTTCTTCCGATACCAGCTTGAACGATACCTGGCTGGCGTGATGGTAAAGTGTCGCATCGGTCAGCTGCCCCGCCTCCACCCGTAGGTCGGCGCGCACCACGGCGTTGACGGTGCCGAAATAGGATATCACGTGGTAGGTACCGGCGTTTAGCGTGACGATATCGTTGGGCAGCAGGCCTTCCGCCACCACCGTGCGAGACGCTTCGTCCGAACCGCTCAGGATGTCGAATTTGAGCAAGCTTGGCGGGATGGGAATGTCGCCCGTAACGGCCGAATTGAGCCGCAGCGCGCCCGCATCAAGAACGATGGCCATGGTATTGGCGCCGGGCACGACGGACAGTGGCTCGCTGGCCTGGGCCCGGCCATAGGCGACGTGGACCATGTATGATCCAGGCGGCAGCTCGACCTGCGCCGTGCCCTGGTCGGATTTGGCGACCAGGGCCAGCTCGCCGCTGGCATCTGGCTGGGTATCGAAGATGCGCCAGACCAACCCCTCTGGGATCGCCTCGCCATCGGGCACGATGCTGGCCGTCAGCGTCACGGGCTGGGGGGCCGAGGTGACATTGTCGATTGCCTCGGCGGCGTCGCTGGGCTCGGCCACCGGCTCTGCGGCTGGTGCCCGGTTTTCCGGCCGGGGGCGAGGCATGGGGGGCATCTCGGTCGCCGCGGTCTGGGCAAAGGCCGGCATGGTTGTCATTGGCAGCGCGCCGCCCCACATGGCCAGCAGGGCAAGCAGCAGCGCTAGTGTCCGTTGCAACCGCATCTGGGCTCCCGTCGTCTCGCTCAACTGAATCAGTTTATCGGCTACCGCGCGAATAGGGAAAAGCTGTGTCACAGAGCTGGCGCGATGAAAACAGCGCAATGCTATGCACGGCCAATTTTGTCGGCTGTGTGCCGGCAGCCGGTGGCATGGCCGCCCCAAATTGACTATTGCTTGCAGCCACAAGAAGGAGCCTGTCCATGCCTGCCATTCCAGCGTTGCGTGATTATCTGTTGAGCCGCCGTTCCGTTGGGGTCGGCTTTCTCGTCGAGCCCGGGCCGAACCCGGAACAGCTCGAGCAGATGCTGACAATCGCCACGCGCGTGCCCGATCATGGCAAGATTGCCCCATGGCGGCTTGTGCTGATTGCTGGTGACGACAGGGCCCGGGCAGGGGAGGCGCTTGCCGCCATTGTATCCCGCAAGGCGCCCGAGATCGACGAAGCAAGCCTTGATATCGAGCGCCAGCGCTTCCTGCCGGCGCCACTTGTGGTAGGCGTGATCTCGTCCCCCAAGCCACATCCCAAGGTGCCTGAGTTCGAGCAACTGCTGTCGGCGGGCAATGTTGCCTTCAATCTGCTGCATGCCGCAGCGGCGCTTGGGTTCGGTGCCAATTGGGTCACGCGCTGGTACGGGCTCGATGCGGAAGCGGGCGCCATGCTTGGGGCGCTGCCCGGCGAGCGCTTTGTCGGCTTCATCCACATCGGCACCGCGAGCACCACCATGGACGATCGTCCGCGACCCGATCTTGCCGAAATCGTGACCCGCTGGCAGGCGCCCGCTGCGTCGGTGTGATCGCATGGTTAACGCTGGGTTAACGTATCAATGTGTTAACTCAGTGCATTCGATTCCCGAGGAATGACACCGCGCCATGGGCGTCCAGCCGATCTCTGTGCCCCAAAGTCTGGCCTATGTGCTGACGGCCGCTGGCGACCGCAATGGTGTCGATTTCGACTATTTGCTGCAGACGGCCATGCGCGAAAGCAGCCTTAATCCGCAGGCCAAGGCGCAAACCTCGTCTGCGGTGGGGCTGTTTCAGTTTCTTGAAGGCACCTGGATGCAGGTGATGAAGGAGCAGGGGCCGCGTCTGGGCTATGGGCAATATGCCGACAGCATCCGGCGGACCAGCGGCGGTGACTATGTCATCGATGATCCCGCGGCCAAGGAAAAGATCCTCAAGCTGCGTGAAGATCCGCAGGTCGCGGCCGATCTGGCGGCGGCATTTACCAAGTCCAACGGGGATTACCTGCGCAGCCGCTTCGGGCGCATGCCCAGCGCGGGCGAATTGTATATCGCCCACTTCCTGGGTGCGCAGGGCGCTGAGCGCATGTTCACGGCCGGGCTGCAGAACCCGGACCAGATCGCGGCCGATCTGTTTCCCAGGCAGGCCTCGTCCAATCGCGCCATCTTTTATTCCAACGGGCAGGCGCGTACCATTCGCGATGTGTATCGCGTGCTGGTGTCAAAGCACGAGGTTGGCGATGCCAATGCCAATTTCGCGGCGCAGCAGATTGCAGGTGGCGCGCCCGCCGTGGCGGCAGCGCCGGCGCTGCCATCGCGCTTCTCGCCGGAAAACATGTCGTTCACCGGCCTGTTCAAGAACGAGCCTGAGGGCCTGCCGGCCACCAGCACCGATGGTGGCGACGGCGGCGCGTTCTTTACCCAGCTTTATGCCCGGTAGTGAAACCGGGCGGGGCCGGAGATCGTTCCTATATCAGTAAGGCGTTTCGTGCCGAACCGATGGCAGCCGATAGAGTTCCGCTAAAAGCTGCCGCGGTATCTTGAAGGTCAATTAACGAACATAGGGCGTAATCACCGCCAGCGACTTGGCTCTGACCGGGCCATAGGAGGACGCAATGCGAATTACTGTACTTCACTCGTCTGACTCCGTTTCGCACGGATTGCCGCGTGGATGGCTGGTTGCGGCGCTGGCCATCGGCGCCTGGGCCCTGGTTGCTCTGGCATGGTTCGGGCTTTCGGAACTGTTTTCGCTGGTTTCGTCGGCCCTCTGATTGTCTGCTGCCTTTCGCTGCCTTTCGCTGCCTTTTATGGTGAACGCTTCCTTAAACCTTGGCCGCTAGGGTGATCTCCGCCGATGTGTGGAGTTCAAGATGGTGGCGTATCAGGAGTTCGTGTCCCTTTCCCGGTCGCAAGACAGCGAGGAACGCGGTAGCGCGGCTCACCTTTCCGCGCTGGCCTATCTCAACCATGTTGGTCCTGCCGATGAGCAGGCGGCGCTTTATGCCGCCCTGATCGGCTTTCTTGACGATCCGTCCGTCAAGGTGCGCGCCGCGCTGGCCTATGGCCTGCTGCATTCGCCGCAGGCGCCACGCCCCATCATGCTGGCACTGCTGCACGACAGCGCCGTGATTGCCCGGGCCGTGCTGCAGTATTCGCCTGTGCTGATCGATGCGGACCTGATCGGTCTGGTCAAAACCCTCGATGTGCCGCGTCTGGTCTCGATCGGCCAGCGTAGCCACGTCAGCGCGCGGCTGGCGTCTGCGCTGATCGCGCGTGCCGATGCCGGCCTGACCCAGCGCCTGCTGCGTCGCCCCGATATCGCTTTTCCGGCCGAGCTCCTTTTGACGCTGGCGCAGGGGCAGGGCGACGACGCCAGCATGCGCGGCACGCTGCTGGCCCGGCAAGACCTGCCCGCGGCGGCGCGTCTGCTGCTGGTGCAGCGCGCCACCGAAGCCCTGCGGCAGGCCCGTATCGTCAAGGGTGCCCTGGCAGCTGACCGGCTGAGCCGCGTCTTGCGGGACAGTGCCGATACCGCGCTCTCAGTCATCGGCGAGCGCGAGGCCAGCCGGCCGGGCGCAAGCTATGTCTCCGAACTGGTGCAGACCGAGCGGCTCAACACCCGTCTGCTGCTGCATGCGGTTGTAACAGGTCACGTCATGTTCTTTGCCGACTGCCTGGCCGAGCTGGCGCAGACGCCGCGCGTCAAGGTGTTTACCCTGCTCGAAAGCGGCAGCCGGGCCGCGCTCAATGCCCTTCTGGCGCGCTGCGGTCTGGCCGAAGGCTTGCGCAATCTGTTTGCACGGCTGGTCATGCACGCCCGCGCCACCGATCTGGCCGATGATGCCGGTGCCCGGCACTATGTGGTGACCGCGCTGACTGAAGAATTGATCGCCGAGCACGACGGGGTCATTCCCGCTGAACTCGAAGAGGCCTTCGCCTATCTCAGCGAGCAGAATATCGTGCTGGCCCGCAAGGCGGCGCGCGGGGTCATGGCGGCGTTTGCTCGGGAGGCTGATGCCACCCTGGCGCTGCCACAGGCACACCAGGACGCATGGTTGGCCCTGCCGGCGGCCTAAAAGCGGAACTGCTCGCTCAGTATGCGCTCCTCCAGGCTGGTGCCCGGATCAAACAGCAATGTCACCCCATGCGAGCGGTCTTCGTAGACCGTGACTTCGAGCACGTTCTGGAATTCAATATTGTCGGCCACCGCGCTGACCGGGCGCTTGGCCGCCTCGCGCGTCACGAATTTGACCACCGCGCGGTTGGACAGGATAGCGCCGCGCCAGCGACGTGGGCGAAAGGGCGAAATCGGGGTCAGGGCCAGCAGCGGCGCCTCGATGGGCAGGATGGGGCCGTGCGCCGATAGATTATAGGCCGTCGAGCCGGCCGGCGTCGAAAGCAGGGCACCGTCGCAGATCAGCTCCTCGAGCCGGGTTTCCCCGTCGATCACGATCTGCAGCTTGGCCGCCTGATAGGTCGAGCGGAACAGCGATACCTCATTGAGCGCCAGCGCGGTCTTTTCCTCGCCCGAGGTATCCTTGACCTGCATGGACAGCGGATAGATGCGGGTGCGCTGCACCGCATTGAGACGCTCTTCCAGCCCATCCTCGGAAAACGCGTTCATCATGAAGCCGACCGAGCCGAAATTCATGCCATAGACCGGCACGCCCAGGCGCATCACCTGGTGCAGTGTCTGCAGCATCAGGCCGTCGCCGCCCAGCGCGACAACCACATCGGCGGTGTCGATTGCATAGTCGCCATAGCGTGCCTTGAGCCGGTCAGCGGCAGCGTCGGCTTCCGGCGTGCCGTTGGTGACAAAGCAAATACGGTCAGCGGGTTGGCTGGACACGGGGCGGGCTCCCAAACAGATAGAGGCCTGCCTAGCATGCGCGGCCGGATGGAGCCAGCGACGAAGAGATTGTCAGGATCGTCATAGAGGCTGAGCGGGGTGCCGGCCTGTTCGACGCGACCGGCGCGGAGCACGACGATGGTATCGGCCAGGGTCATGGCCTCGACCTGATCATGGGTCACATAGATCATGGTGGCGTTCAAATCGTGGTGCAGCCGCGACAGTTCCATGCGCATGTCAACCCGTAGCGCCGCATCCAGATTGGACAGCGGCTCATCGAACAGGAAGACATCGGGCTGCCGCACGATGGCGCGCCCGATGGCGACACGCTGGCGCTGGCCGCCGGAAAGCTGGGCCGGGCGCCGATCGAGCAGGTGCTCCATCTGCAAGACCTTGGCAGCATCCCGGATCTTCTTGTCGCGCACATCCTTGGGCGTGCCGGCCAGCTTGAGGCCAAAACCGACATTGTCGTAGACGCTCATGTGCGGATAAAGCGCATAGGACTGAAACACCATGGCGACACCACGGTCGCGCGGCTCCACGTCATTGACGACGCGATCACCGATGCTTACTTCGCCGCCCGAAATGTCTTCGAGACCAGCAATCATGCGCAGCAAGGTCGATTTGCCACAACCAGAGGGACCGACGAAAACCACGAACTCGCCGTGATCGATATCGAGATCAACGCCTTTAATCACGGGGACTTCGCCGTAGTTTTTGTAGACCGAACGCAGGGTGAGGCCCGCCATGATGAGAACTCCGGATTAGCCCTTCACCGCGCCCTGCATGAGGGCGGCGACGAACTGGCGCTGGAAAATGAGAAACAGCAGGACAGTTGGCAAAAGAATTAGCAGCGAACCCGCGCACAGCAGCGGAACGTCGGTGCCCCATTGCCCCTGGAATGCGCCCAGCGCGCCCGCCATCGTGCGCTGCATGGGGTCCTGCACCAAGACCACTGGCAGCAGGAACTGGTTCCAGGTCCACAGGAACAGCAGGATTGTCAGCGACATGATCGCTGGCCGGGCCAGCGGCACCTGCACCAGGACAAATTCCTTCCAGCGTGTCGCGCCATCCAGCTGTGCCGCTTCGGTCAGATCATGCGGCACGCTGAGGAAATGTGCCCGCATCCAGTAAACGCCAAACGGCATGTAGAGCCCGATCAGCGGCAGGATGATCGCAAAGCGCGTGTTGAGCAGGCCCAGCGCACGCACCTCATAATAGAGTGGTGTGATCACCGCCTCGAACGGCAGCGTCAGGCCGAACACGAAGATCAGATAGAGCCATTTGTATTTTTGGCTGGTCAGCTTGGCCAGCCCATAGCCGGCCATGGTGGCGATCAGCACGGCAATGGGCACCACCCCCAGCACGATCAATGCGCTCGACAGCAGCAGCTGATCCATCTTGGCGACTTCGAACGCCTTGACGAAATTGCTCCACTGCGGATCGGCGGGCCATTGCAGCCCATTGGGGTAAGTCCCCTGCGGCGCCAGAGCCGCCGACAGCATGCTCAGGAACGGCAGCAGGGTCAGCGCCATCAGCAGTACGATCAGCCCGCGGGCCAGCAGAGTATTGGGTGTTGGCGCCTTCATTTCTTGTCCCGCGTGAACCACTGCACCGGGGCAATCGTGATCAGCACCAGCACCATCAGGACAATCGCGAGGGCCGACGCAAGGCCGACCTGGCGGTGAGCAAACGCCAGGCGATAGATCTCAAGGCCTGGCACGGTGGTCGTTATTCCCGGCCCGCCCTGCGTCGAGATATAGACAATGTCGAAGCTGGCAAGCGCTGCGATCACGGTAACGGTGATGCAGACGCCGATTTCCTGCCGCAGCCCTGGCAGGGTGATGTAGCGGAATTCATGCCAGGGGCGCGCACCATCAAGGCGGGCCGCTTCATAAAGGCTCGCATCAATCTTGGTGATGCCGGTGACCAGCAGCATGGTGCAAAGTCCCAGCAGCACCCAGGCACCGATGATACCCACCGCAGGCAGCGCCCAGGTAAAATCGCCCAACCAGCCCCGCGCCCAACTCGACAGGCCGACAGCCTTGAGCGTCTGGTTGACCAGACCGGTGGACGCAAACATCCAGCTCCAAGCAATGCCGGCGGCGACCAGCGGGATCACCTGCGGCAGAAACAGGATAGTACGGGTCGCCGTGCCAAACCGGCCTGCCATGTGTCCGCGGATCGCCGATGCAACCGCCAGTCCAAGCCCCACCGGGATCAGGGTGAAGTACAGCACCAGTTGAAAGGCATTGCCGATGATCTGCAGCAGATCAGCATCGGTCAGCACAGTGACGTAGTTGGTCAGCCCATGGAACCGCGCCTTACCAATCCCGTCCCAGCGCAGTAGGGAATAGTAAAAGCTCATGCCCAGCGGCACGAGCACAAAGCCGGCATAGGCGATGGCCGCTGGCGCGATGAAAAGCCATGCGGTCATGGTGGCCTTGCGGCTCCCGCGGGAGGGCGGAAGCCGCACAGGCGGCCGCTGATTGCCCGGAACGGACGCTGTGTTTTCACTCATGGTTCATTCCGGTCCATCAGGGCCTGAGGCGTTAAGGACTAGCGCGACAGCTGAGTTTCGTATTCCTTCTGCACGGCTTCGAGCAGGCCCGTGGGGGTCTGTTGGTCGCCGACCATCTTCTGCAGTTCGGGCGTCCAGCCGGCGGCAAAGATGGCGCCGGTGGCATTGGCGATGAAGTCCATGGCGCCATTGTCCTTGGCCAGGGTCTGGCCAGCAGCCAACGAGGCCTCAGTCACCGAGCCGGGCGTCACGGCCGGAATGGCCAGGTCTGCCGGGCCACCGGGGTTGGAACCACCCACGGCAACATTGATCTTGCGGGCTTCCTCATTGGTGGCCACCCAATTGAGGAAGAAGGCAGCGCAATCGGCATGAGCGGCATTGGCCGCGATGCCAAAGGTCAGCGGCGCCGACATGGTGGCGTGACGGCCGCCCTCTTCAGCACTCGGCATGATGAAGAAGCCGAACTTGCCGGCGGCATTGGTGTCCAGATTGCCCGATTCCCAATCGCCGTTGAACATGAACAGGCCCTCGCCGCCAATGAAGCGGCTCATCATCTGGAAATATTCGATCGCATTGGCGTCGGCGGGGAAGTAACCGGCCTTGATCCAGCTTTCCAGGTGCTCTGCAGCCCGCTGGTTTTCCGGCGTATTGATGGTGGCGCCGTCCTTCTGGAAGATCCAGTCGTTGATCGGCTCGGGCGGGCCATAGGCGCCCATCAGGTTCTGCAGCGGGAAGGCGAGGCCTGCCGTGCCCTTGTTCCACTGCATGATCGGCTGGATGCCGGCGTCCTTGGCCTTGGCGAGCAGGGCGTCGAATTCGGCGACGGTCTTGGGCGCCTCGGTCATGCCGAGCTGGGCAGCCAGTTCCTTGTTATAGAACACGCCGGTCATGGAATAGTTCAGGCCCATGGCATAGAGCGAGCCGGTGCCGCGGGGGCGCCCGCCGGGCTCGACGCGCAGCTGCACCAGCTGGCCGGCGGGAAACTTGTCCCAGCCGAATTCGGTGAAATAACCATCGAGGTTGAGCAGCAAATCGTTGGCGACCAGGTCGGTCAGCGAGGGCAGACGCACCAGGTCGGGCGCATTGGCCTCGGACAGGATGCGCGGCGAGTTCTCCATCATATTGGCGAACTGGTCTTCCTTGATGTCGAAGGTGACATTGGGGAACTGCTTGGTGAATTCCTCGGCCAGCTTGCTGGGCAGTGGAAAGCCGGTCTCGAAATAGGAATTGAGGGCAACAGGGTCCGTGCCGCAGCTCGGTGCGGCCAGGGCAACGCCTGCCGTCGATGCAACGGTCAGGGACAGGGCAATGCGAAGTGCATGGCGAGAATGGGGTCTCAACTCAACCTCCTCCAGGTCAGGGGTGCAATGGATGTTTCCACTTGCTAAATGGATTTAGCACACGGAGGCACCGGGCTGTCAATATGGCCCGGTGCCGATGTTTTCAGCGCCTAGACCAAAGGGCGCAAAGCATCGAGAATCTGCGTTGCACGCGTATCTTCTGGCCCCATCATCCAGTTGGTGACAAAGCCAAAGCCGACCCGGCGCCGTGGGTCGGCAAAGCCCACCTGCCCGCCGGCGCCGTCGTGCCCAAAACTGCCATCGCTGAGATAGCGCCGGGCTTCGGAATCGAGCTGGAAGCCGAAGCCCCAGCGGGAATAGGGCGGCGCACCGCCGAACACCGAAGCGCCTTCGCTCTGGGTCTGCGTTGCGACTTGTGTGATCCCATCGTCGATCAGCCTGATGCCTTCCGTCGGCACTACGGTCGACGACCAGATAGTGGCCAGTGCCTTGGCCGTCGCTATGCCGCCGGCGCCAGGGATCTCGGCCGCGCGGATGCGCTGGCTGTTGAAGCCGCCATCGGTGCTGACCAGATCGGCCGGCAGCGCCGTGCCCAGCGTCATGGCCTTATAGGGCCAGTTGGGCGCCGGCTTTGCCGCCTCGTCGGCCCACAGGGCCGAGAGAGGCGGGCTGACCTCAAGATGGGCGCAATCGGCAGCACACGCCTCGGGCAGGCCAATCCAGGCATCGGCGCCCAGCGGCTCGGTGACCAGCGAACGGAAATACTGCCCCACCGACTGGCTGGTGACGCGGCGGATGATCTCGCCTGCAACCCAGCCATGGGTGATGGCGTGATAGGCATAGCCCGTGCCCAGCGGCCACAGCGGCGCCTGTGCGGCCAGAATGGCGACGACGCGATCCCAGTCGACGATATCGTCTTCGCTGAGGTCAGCGCGCGGCGCCGACAGGCCCGCCTGATGCGCCAGCGCCTGGCCGACCGTCACGCGGTCCTTGCCGGCCACGGCGAATTCGGGCCAGTAGCGCGCCACCGGCGCGTCATAGTCGAGGCGCCCCTCCTGAACCAGGCGCGCTGCCAGGATGGAAACCAGGCCCTTGGTGCAGGAGAACACCACCGACGGGGTGCGCTCGGTCCAGACGCGGTTGTCGCGGGCATCGGCGACGCCGGCCCAGAGATTGATGATGGTCTCGCCATGCTGGCGCACATGGAGGGCCGCGCCCATGGCGGGGCGCCCTGCGAAGGCCTGTTCAAAGGCCTGGGCGACAGGTTCGAAACCGGGGGCGACGATGCCGTTGACGACGATGCTCATAGGCCGCGCTCCGCAATCAGATAGCCATCGGCGCCGGTGACCAGGGCAATGGGGTCGCTGATGCCGCCCTCAAAGGCTTCGCCGGGCCGCTGGTTCTGGAAGGCCAGCAGCCATGGCGCGCCCGAGCGATCGATGGCGATGCGGCCAGCATAATGGGCTTCGTTGACCAGAAGACGTGCCTGGCTGAAATCGACCGGGCCGGGCATGTCCCCGACCGGCAGTGACCAGACGCCACCGGTCTGGCCCGCGCGCGGGCCAACCAGCTTGGCGGTGTCGCAGCAGAAGATCAACTGGTTGCGGCCGTCGATCTCGACGAGCTGGAACACTTCGAGATGGGCAAAGCCGGCGCCCGGCTCGCTCAGCGCAACCTCATGGGTCCAGGTGACGAGGTCGGGGGAGCTGACGTGCCCCATGACGCCGCGATCGGGCTCAGTGCCGTGCCGCGAGCGCGCCGTCATCAGCATGTGCCAGCGCTGGTCGGCCGGCTGAAAGAACACCCAGGGGTCACGCCAGCATTCTTCCGGCCAGCTCGATGTGCCCAGCGTCTCATAGAGATTGGCATCGGCCGTAACGATCGGGCCGGGCTGCTTGGTCCAAGTGAAGAGGTCACTGGAGGTCGCCAGACCCACCGTCTCGATATTGGCGAACTGGTCGGGATAGAGGAAGCGTGAGCCGGTGTAGAACATGCGCCACAGCCCATCAGGGCCCTGCACCACGCTGCCGGTCCAGGTGGCGCTGCCGTCAAAGCTTCCCGGCGCGCCTGCGTCAAAGACCTGACCATGGTCAGTCCACTGCCAAAGATCGGTGGACGTTGCATGGCCGATACGTGCATTGCGATGGCGCAGATCGGGGTTGCCCAGTGATTTGGGCGCATGCAGATAGAAGATGTGATATTGCTCACCATCGTCGGCCAGCCAAAAATCCCAAACCCAGTGATCGGGTAGGTTGAATCCCATCTTCATCCCCTGCTAAAACCATTTAGCAAATGCCGCCCGGCTCAGTGGTTGTCAAGCGACCGCCGCGTGGCTATCGAGAATATCGGGCGCGGCATGCACGACACGAGGGGCAATAACGCTTGCAGAAAAAGCGCGTAACACTGGCAGACGTGGCACGCTTGGCGGGATTGTCATCCACGGCCGCGTCCATGATACTCACAGGCAAGCCGGATACCCGCCTCTCTGCGGATGCTCACGCCAAGGTACACGCCGCCGCCGCGAGCCTGGGCTATCGTCCCAATGTCGCAGCCCGCGCCCTTCGGACCGACAAGTCACGCTCATTTGCCCTGATATCCGACTACGTCGCAACGACCCGTTTCGCCAGCGGCTTGATCCGAGGCGCACTGGCCGCTGCCGAAGAAGCCAAGCATGTCATGCTTGTGCTCGAAACCGGCGGCGAACCGGCGCGAGAGTTGCAGGCCGTCGAAGCGGCTCTCGATCGCCAGGTTGACGGACTGATCTTTGCTGCCATGCGGGCACGGGAGGTCTTCGTGCCCAATATCTCGGCCAATTTGCCTGTCGTCATGCTGAACGGCACCAGCGCGCGCTTCCCTGCCGCCGTGCTGCCAGACGAATATGAGGGCGGCCGCACTGCGGTGCGCCTCCTGGCCAGCACGGGTATCACCAGCAGCATTGTCCTGTTGGGCCACAACCCTGATGACGAAAAAGGTCTGTTCCGGTCGGAGTCCATTGCCCGCCGTATCGCCGGCATACGGGACGAGATGGCGGCTCGCGGGCTTGCCTTCGACGCCGAACTCAGTTGCTGGAACTGGGAGCCGACCCACGGCTACGACCTGACCAAGGCGTATCTGGCCCACGGCAAGCCGCAGGCCATCCTTTGCCTCAATGACCGCCTCGCTTTCGGCGCCTACCAGGCACTGGGCGAAGCGCGCCTCGATATTCCGGGCGATGTGTCCCTGGTCTCGTTCGACAACGACGAACTCGCCTCCTATCTGCGCCCGGGCCTGACCACCATAGGTCTGCCGCACGAGGCGATGGGGCGCCGGGCCGTTGAGATGCTGCTCGGTCGCCAGAAAGCCGGCGAAGCATTGATCGTCATGCCTTCTGTTATCCGGGGCTCGCTGCGGATGCCTGACGCGACACCCTAAGCTAAAAGCTCAGGATCGTGTCTTCGCCTTCGATCACATCAATGCGCTGCGATTGCTCGCCCCATCGCACTGTGATGGTCTGGGCGCCACCAGAGCGGACCCTGACAAGGGTGAGCCGCGCATTGGTCCATTCGATATCGAGCTCGAGCCCACCGCGCGCCCGCACGCCGGCCAGCGCACCATCTGGCCAGTGTGACGGCAGCGCGGGCAGCAGGTCCACCTCGCCTTCGCGCGATTGCACCAGCATCTCGACGATACCGGCCGCCCCGCCGAAATTGCCGTCGATCTGGAACGGCGGATGGGCATCAAACAGATTGTGATAGCTGCGCTGTGAACTCAGCAATAGGGCCAGCACGTCATGGGCATGCTCGCCCTGGCGTAGCCGCGCCCACAAATTGATACGCCAGCCTATGCCCCAGCCGGTGGCATCGTCGCCGCGTATTTCAAGAGATCGACGTGCCGCGGCAGCAAGGTCTGGCGTCGCCTCCGGCCCGATCTGCTGGCTTGGGTAAAGTCCGTAGAGGTGGGAAACGTGACGGTGGTGGATTTCGGGAACGTCCATGTCCCAGTCTTCCAGCCATTCCTGCAACTGCCCTGCCTTGCCGACGCGGTGCGGCGGCAGCCTGTCGCGCGCGGCCAGCGCCTCCCCCTGCATCGGGTCCACTAGCCCCAATTGCGTGTTGGCTGCCAGATAGGCGTCGAACAGATCGCGCAGGATCTGGTTATCCATGGTTGGTCCGGCGCAGATCGTTGCACCATGCGGATGCAGATTTTCCGGCGAGATTGTGGGAACGGTCACTAGCAGGTCAGTGCCAGGCAGCGGCTGCAGCGTATCGAGGAAGAAACGCACCGCGCCGCTCAGGATTGGCGCCAAGCGGCGAACCAGGGCCTCGGGCCGCCCGGCAAACACCGCATGGTCCCATAACTGCGCGCAGAACCAGGCGCCGCCCGTGGGCCATATGCCCCATTGTGCACCATCGACCGGCCCGGTGGCACGCCAGATGTCAGTGTTATGGTGCAGTACCCAGCCACGCGCCCCATAGTGGACGCGTGCCATTTCGGCGCCCGTTGTGGTCAGGTCTTCGACCATCTCTATCAGCGGTTCAAAACACTCGACCAGGTTTGCCGGGTCGGGCAGCCAGTAATTCATCTGAGCGTTGATATTGGCCGTGTATTTGCTGCCCCACGGCGGTCGCGTTTCTTTGTTCCAGATGCCTTGCAACGTCGCCGGTTGTGTTCCCGGACGGCTCGATGCCAGCATCAGATAGCGGCCATATTGCACATAGAGCGCGGCCAGAGCCGGATCCAGCCCATCGGCGAAGCGCGCAATGCGTTCATCTGTCGGCAGCTCCGCGCGCCCCGCGCCAAGCGCAATCGACAAGCGCCCGAAGTGCTTGCGGTGCTCAGCGATGTGGTCCGCGCGCAGCGCCTCGTAGC
>JAHJOS010000607.1 GCA_018820005.1 Alphaproteobacteria bacterium
AAGATCACCAAGCAGAGCCTGGCCCGCGTGCTGCGCCAACTGATCGACAATGGCTATATTGAACAAAAGACCGGCTATTCCGATCGCCGCCAGCGCCTGCTCTACGCGACAGACAAGGGCCGCCAGCTTTTCTCGACGCTCTCCTCCACCCAGGCCAGCCGCATTAACAGCGCCATCGACAGCCTGCCGCCGGAATCGCGCCAGCTGATTGCCCGATTCCTGATCGGCATGGTTGACCCAGCCGACAAGACCACACTGGATCGTCTCAATCTGACGTCAGGAAGCTAGAGCTGCAACCGGCCTAATTGCTCATTGTCGAGCGATGTGCCCAGCCGGTCATTCGCTTCTCGAGCCAGGCCATCAGCGCGTACATGGCAATACCCTCGATCGCCAGCATCATCAGCCCCGCAAAAACCAGCGGCACATTGAACTGGCTCTGCGCCGAGCTCATCATATTGCCCAGGCCCGAATTCGACGCCACGGACTCCGAGACCACAGAACCCACGAATGCCAGCGTTATGGCAATCTTGAGCGAGCCGAAAAAATATGGCATCGACCGGGGAATGCCCACCTTGAGCATGATGTCGAGCTTCCTCGCGCCCAGTGCCCGCAGCACATCTTCGGTCTCCGGCTCAATGGTAGCCAGACCCGTGGCAACATTGACCACGATGGGAAAGAACGAAATCAGGAAGGCCGTCAGCACTGCAGGAACCGTGCCGATGCCGAACCAGATCACCAGAATGGGCACCAGCGCGACCTTGGGAATGGCATTGAACCCGATCATGATCGGGTAGAGACCGGCATAGATCGACTTCGACCAACCGATGAAAAGTCCCAGCCCGAGGGCCGTGACCACGGCAATCAGAAAGCCCAGCACGGTCGTATAGAGCGTCTGCAACGAGTTCTTCCAGATCGGCGACCAATACTGCACTATGGCTTCTGCGATACGGCTGGGGGCCGGCAGGATCGTCGGTGCGATACCAAGCGAACGCACCACAATCTCCCAGATCGCAAACAGGGCGATCGTGTACAGCCAAGGCGCCAGCACCAGCCAGTTGACGGCAAATGGCTTGGGCGGCGGCAGAACGGAATCGGCAATGACGGTTTCGACGCTGGTCATGCGGCAGCCCTCGCAGTTGCGATCTCACCGTGCAGCGCCTGCACCATGTCGTTGAACCCGCGGTCATAAAGAATATCAAGCTGGCGTGGCCGCGCGAACGGCACGCTGTGCTCGGCGACAACCCGCCCGGGGCGCGCGCTCATCACCATCACCTTGTCTGCCAGGAACACCGATTCCCGCAGATCATGGGTCACCAGCACGATGGTCACGTCCTGCGCAGCGTGCAGATCGCGGATCACACACCACAGCTCTTCCCGCGTAAACGCATCCAATGCGCCGAACGGTTCATCGAGCATCAGCAGTTCCGGCTCATGGATCAGCGCCCGACAAAGATTGGCACGCTGCTGCATGCCGCCCGACAATTGCCACGGGAACTTGTCGCCAAATCCCTTCAGACCCACTGTCTCAAGCAGATGCTCGGCCTTGGCGACATATTCCTTCTTGTTCGCCCGCAGCCGGTGGCGGTGCTTCTCGACGATCTCGAGCGGCAACAGGATATTGTCCAGCGTTGTGCGCCACGGCAGCATGGTGGGGTTCTGGAACGCCATGCCCACGATCGATACCGGCTTGGTGACCTGGCTGCCGGCCACGATCACCGTCCCCTGCTGGGGAATGTGCAAGCCGGTGACCAGCTTCATCAGCGTAGACTTCCCACAGCCCGACGGCCCCACCACTGCGACGAACTCGCCCCGCTCGATGCGCATCGTCAAGCCGCTCACTGCCAGCGTGCCGCTGGCGCCGCCATAGCGCATATCCACCGCATCGATACTGACCAGTGCCATCCCCGCCTCCTCATTGAACCGGCCCGGGCCGCTGCCCGGGCCGCATATCCAAGCTGACTAGGGCAGCATGCGATCAGCCGCAGGCGGCAGATACTGCGGGTCGAACACATCGGCGGCGGTAACGGCGCCCTTAAGGCTCATTGACACCTTGAGTGTCTCGATCGAGGCCGCCAGCCGGTCCATGTCGACATCGCCAAAGCCATGTTCGGTCACATAGGGCGTTTTGATGTTCATCGAATTGGCCATGTTGAGCCGCTCGGTCTCGATCTCGGGATTGAGCGTTTCATTGCGCGCCAGTACGGCGGCGACACCGGCCGCCGGATCAGCCACGGCATCGGAGAAGCCCTTCACAAGTGCCCGCAGGAAGCCCTTGACCGCCTCAGGATTTTCGGCGGCAAAGGTCTCGTTGACCAGTACGGCATTGCCATAGAGGTTGAGCCCATGGTCCGCGAACAGGATCGTGGCGATGTCATCATCGGGCACACCATTGGCCTTGAGATTAAGGATCACCGAAAAGGCAAACCCGAAGACGGCATCCACGTCGCCAGATGCCAGCATCGGCTCGCGCACTGGAAAGCCAATCGACTCGATGGTGATGCCTGACGTATCAATGCCTGCAGCCTCCACAAACGCCGGCCACTGCGCAAAGGCGCCATCGGGCGGCGGTGCCCCCAGCTTCTTG